>DATFRK010000803.1:0-12782 GCA_035263325.1 Pyrinomonadaceae bacterium
CCGAACTGGGCCTCGAGTGGTGGTGTCGCTAGCCGGACACCGTGGATTCGAATCTGCCTGGTCGGTTAAGAGCAAACAGCGTCGCAGCAGGGGCTTAAGTGGCGAAGAACTCGAAGACGAAAAAGAGTTGACGGTAACGAAGATTCGCACTTGTGTTAAGTGATTGATGGGATTAATCTAGTCCCCGCAAACTACCTGCAAACGTGTTTGTCGACCCGACGTGCGAGGTCGCTAAACCTCTCTCCAACTATTCGATTCCAAATCGCATCCGACGCTTTAGCAATGTCGGATTCACGTCTCCCCCAATACATGTCGCGGAAGCGGCCGGCATTTGTAAGTACAAGAACATGATTCGAGCGAAGTACAGCTTGAATGGTAATCCATCTGCAAAGGGGGCAACGAAAATGAGAGTATTCTGTCCAGAACATAGGAAAGGTTTCTTTGCTCCTCGGCAAAGCCCGATCAAATGTGAAAATAGAGGACACGTTCTTGGCAAGTTGGATTTTGAAGGTGAGTCGAAGCTACCCATTGAGCCGGTCTGGCAATATTGCTGCAACTGTGAACACTTCTGTCCCATAGTGTTTGACAGGGATGGATTGGAACGATGTCCAGTTTGTACCAGGCGAGCCTCAGTCCTCTATTTATGTAATCACTGCTACACGATCACCTTCGAATCTGATACTTCGATCCAAACCAAAAATTTTACGCTTACTCGCGATGGCGTACCTCAACCTGCCTGTCCTTGCTGCTTGCAGGAAGCCTCCACCGATTTGCGAGAACACAATTGTGAGGCGGCGGGAATATCATTCGTCACTGCCTTTGACTCGTGTCCACTCTGCGGTGAGCGCCTGGACGTTGGTCCTACTTTCCCAGCCACAGTAGCCAGCTACTTGAGAAGAACCAAGACTGCCAACAAGGTCAACGTGACCTTCGACTTCGAAACAGAATTATTTGTACCTGTAGGGGATGGTGAGTTTGTACTGGTCAATGCGAATGTTGACTCAGGCGCAATCGTGCTCCCCAGGGCCACGAGTTTCTCGGCGAAGCGGGATTTTTACGAGTTCTATCAGGACTACTACCACTGTGCTAAACCCAACGCTGGTGAGATTCATATCATTCAGCCGGCTGAAGTAAGTAAGGTTAGAGATGGCTGGCGCTTGAAAGAGACCGGTGTTTTGGAGGTCGAGCAGACTCAAGCAAAACAAAAGACTCCCGCTATCGAAGCGCCACCAACTCGGATGGAGCTGGCGGAGCCGGAACCACCGCGGGAGGCGGCTGAGCCCGTGCTGAGCGATGAGTCGATGACACTTTGCACTTGCTGCGATCTACTGGTGGACAATAAATACGACTTCTGTTGGCAGTGTGGCAATCGACTGACCTCGAAAGATGAGTTGCTGCTGTCGCACCCGCCGCAACAACAGAAAGCAAGCACCGCCGCTACGTTGAGTGAAGGCGACGATGAGGAACAAACAGTTCAGCACGAACCACGTTCATTTCGTTCCGCGATGTTTTCCCTGGATCAAGAACAGGAGCGAAAACGGAGCAGTGCCGGCGGTAGATCGTTATTCAGATTACTGTCCTTCGTCCTGGTGGGGTTGTTAGCGCTCGGCGGTGGGCTCTTTGCTTTGAGTCGTTGGACCTCACCAGTAGCACCGGCTTCTGCCGCACCGGCGCCCGTGACGACAAGTATCCAGTCTGACCCGACCGTTGCGGCCAACCAGACCGCGCCACCAGCGGCTGTGCCGGTCGCGACCGTGGCGAAAAAGCCGACGGTTCCTCCCGAAGACGCGGAGTTGAAAAAGTTAAAGGAAAAACGAATCTCGGGTTCGGCTTCGGATGGTCCGAAGATTATGCAGACTTTTGCGAAGGCCGAAACGAAATACCCGAACGATTATCGCTTTCCCTATGAACGAGCCAAGCTGGCCTTAAAAGTACGCCAGACCAAGTATCGCGACGAAGCGTTCGAGGCCCTTGCAGTTGCCGCGGTGAGAGCTATCAAGACTGGTAAAGCCCATGAAATGTTGGACGGGCTGGAAGCAGACAAGGGTGGCGACTTTAATCAACTTTCGCGTAGTCGCCGGGAATGGGCCCAATTGATGAGCGCGTTAAAGAGTCAAAACCCCGGCCTGCTGAGTGAGCGGTGAGGGCGCTCAATCTCTTCGGTCTCACTCTTTAGGCTCTTCAGCCCAGAAGACCCACTCGGCCCCGTTGTTGTGTTTAACTCGCGGTGATAACAGTCCGCGTTGCTCGAGCTGCTTGCGCGCCTTCCGTTGGGTATTGGCATAGAGGCACTGGGTGATGTCGGTAAATTGCCAACCCTGGGAGGCAAGTCCGGTCTGAGCGAAGGCCCGCTCAATCTTCGCACGCTTACGTTCAAAGAGGACCACTAACTGCTCGGCCATCTCGTCACAGAGAGAACTTAACTCGGCACAGTCCTTTTCCTTAAACACCGGAAAATTTGGTTCATAGTATCGCTCGGCCGGATACTTCTTTTCCCAATCAATCGACTCACGCAAGAGTTCACTCTTCAACATATCGTTGATGTGTGTGTGAACACTTGGCGGAGACAGATCGAGAGCTTCTGCTAACTGGGAGATGGTTCTTGGTTCGCGAGCAACCAAATTTAGAATCTCTTCCTTGGTGCCGTTCGGTAATAACTTGTTCTTCGCGACGTCTGCCCACGGGTCGCTGTACCCCTCAGGCACCGCCGAGACACAGTCACAGGGGAAACGTAATCCTTTCACATCCTTCGGTACGGTCATAGTTCGTCTCGTCTTAAATCAATAGGTTTTTCTTTCTTACTCAAAACCTGAGTATCACACTGCTAAGCGAAGATCAATCGGGTCTTGCCCAAACCACTCCGCCTGGCTTCTCACTTTACAATTTCAATTTTAGGCTGTATCCTAATTTTAGGCTAGCCCCTAATAGTAATCCCCTAAATCAGTTCCCCCTTTAAGCCGCACGAAGGCTGGCTGTGGATGTGTGCAAAACGGTTCTGCAAAACCGTTTGACACGCAAACACCCTGAGGCCGGAGGTGAACTTTTTTCTGCAGCGGGATTGAGCATGGGGTCTTTCAGAATCAGATCAAAATAAGAGAGGACAGATCACATGGCAGATGTCACGGTACGGGCAACACCCAATGGTCCATACGTTGTGCAGGGACCCATTGAACTACTTGATACGGCCGGCAACCCCTACAAACTCGACAAGGAAAGTCTTGCGCTCTGCCGCTGTGGCCACTCCGGTAACAAACCGTTTTGCGATGGGACCCACAGCAAGATCGGTTTCCAGGCGACCGAGACAGTCGCAGATCGGAAGGAATAGGAGGTCTCAATGTTGAGGCACATGGCTGATGGACTCAGCATGGGTATTATCAAACAATTCCCCAAGAAATTTGAATAGCGGTGGCCCCTTCTGCTTGAACGAAAAACAAGAATTGCATCGAGGGGAGATGAATCATGGCAAGTAGAGCAAGTATCGGCGGACATCCGCTCCATCCGATCCTAATTCCGTTTCCGATAGGACTGTTGGTCTTCTCGCTAATCGCTGACTTGATCTTTCTCTGGCGAGGAAATCCTGTGTGGCAAAACTATATTGCGTTCTACACACTGCTGGCGGGGATCATCGGCGCGGCGCTGGCCGCAGTTCCCGGCTTGATTGATTGGGCCACTCTAACCGAACGGTCGACAGTCAAGATCGCAAACTGGCACGCGCGAATAAACATCATCACTTTGCTGATCTTTGTCGCCAGTTTCTATCTTCGCACTAGCGGCGGTGCAGCCTGGATCAAGGGCCTGCCACTTTTGCCAACAATTATCTCAGCCGTCGGCGTAGTCGGTTTAGGGATCGCCGGCTGGCTCGGGGGCGAACTGGTCTTTCGGCATGGAGTCGCGGTGTCGCCACCGAAAACTGAAGTTAGGGGATCAGAAAGCCGTAGCGATATTCGTGCTGCGTGAGCCGCCAACGATTGCGGTAAGCACACCCGACTTCCTCACTCACGCGTGAAAATCCCTGACCCGCGCAGTTTGCGAGTCAGGGTTTTTCTTTCTTGGAGCATAACGGTAAGTTTTTCTTCAATCCGTATGAAACCGTATAAAAAGCTCTTTAAACCGTTGACATAAACCGTCATGACATCATAGAAATCTAGGCCAATCTTCAAATCACGGAAGGGTGGACCTGGATGCCTCCTTATCTAAAGAACATCGCAACGGCGTTACTTGTCTTAACGATCAACCTAGTTTGGCTGGCTCAACCCGCTAGTGCTCAATCCGCCCAGGCTGAACTAACAGGACAAGTAAGAGATCAGGCTGGCGCCGCCATTCCAAGCGCGAAAGTCACAATCACCGAGATTGCTACCAACCGCGCGTTTCAGACCACAACTGCGGAGGACGGCAACTACACCATCACCAATCTCAAACCGGGTATCTACTCAGTAGCCGTTGAGGCTAACGGATTCAAACGGTTGTTGCGGGAGGGCGTAAAGCTCGCCACTGGAGAACGAGTGAGGCTGGACGTTGGCCTTGACCCGGGCGCTATCACTGAAAGCGTTCTTATCAAGGATGATGCGCCGCTGCTCCGTTCAGAGACTGGCAGCTTGGGCCAAGTCATCGAGAGTCGCAAGATAGTGAACATCCCGCTAAACGGGCGCAACTTTCTCTCGCTCGTCTCGCTCTCAGCGGGTGTTGCACAACCGCCTCCGACTTCGGCTGGACCATCCTTTCCGCGCATCAACGGAGGACGACCACGCACCAACGAATATTTGTTTGATGGAATTTCAGTTTTGCAGCCCGAGCCAGGACAGGTGGCCTTCTTTCCCATTCCTGAGGCCATTCAGGAATTCAAAGTCGAAGTAAACAGTCCGCGGGCGGAGTTCGGCAGATTCAATGGCGGTGTAGTCAACTTATCTACTCGATCTGGAACCAACGACTTTCACGGCTCTGCATTTGAGTTCCTCCGCAACGAAGTGCTAAACGCTCGCAACCTTTTTGCGCCGAAGACCGCCGCTAATCCCAAGAAGCCCGTCTTTCGCCGGAATCAGTACGGCTTTGTTGTGGGCGGTCCCATCAGCAAAGACAAAACATTCATCTTTGGCGACTACCAGGGAACCAGGCAACTCATCGGCCGCGTGGTTACCTCTACTGTCCCAACCAACAATCAACGACAAGGTAACTTCTCCGCCAGCCTGGGAGCACTCCTCTTCCTCGCTCCGGATGGGACGGTAACAACCACGGCCGCTGGCAATACGCCGATTAATGTCACTGATACGAATGGCAACACGATTCAAGCAAGAGTGGGCCAGATTTTTCGCCCGAGCGACCGTCGCGCTTATGCCGGGAATATTATTCCCATCAATACCTTTGACTCCGTCGCCGCCTCCTTGTTGCAGCGCTATCCAACTCCCACGTCAACCGGGGCAGCCAACAACTTTTCGCGAGTCGGCAACGAAAGCGACAAACAGGACCAATTCGATATCCGCCTGGACCATCAATTGACTACCAACGATCAGATTTATGGCCGTTACTCATACGCAAAAGACATTGCTAATCCAGTTACTCCGTTGCCTGAAGGCAGCGGCAATATTACGAGCGGTATCCTGGGCTTGACAGACACGCGAGCGCAGTCCTTCGTGGGCAACTACGTGCACGTCTTCAACAACAATACACTCAACGAACTTCGCATCGGTTACACACGTCGTAGCATCAACCGGGCGGCGACTTCCCTCGACAGCACGCCCAGCGACGCGCTCAACATACCTGGTATTCCGTCGAATGCCGCCTTCGAAAATACGTTGCCCACCTTCACTGTTGCCGGCTTTCAGCAATTAGGTTCACCACCAAACACTGCCTCAGACTTCCGCACCGACGTCACCGAAATAGTCGATGCTATATCCTGGCAACACGGGCGACACTCGTTCAAATTCGGCGCCGATCTTCGTTGGGAGCGTTTGGATGTAGTGCAACCGCCTTCGCCGACTGGTCAATTCGCGTTCAGTACGCTGTTTACAAATTCCCAGGGTATTCCGACGGTCGGCACACCACTCGCGAGTTTCACCGGCAACTCACTGGCGAGTTTTCTCCTGGGCCAGGTGCAAACATTTTCGATTGACCTGCAGGATAGCGTGCTCCAACCGCGGGCCCACATCCAGGAGTATTTTGTTCAGGATGATTGGAAAGCATCATCGCGTCTGACAATCAACGCCGGTCTGCGCTACACGCTCAACTTTCCTTCAACCATACTGAAGAACCAGGGAGCGGTTTTCAATTTACAAACTCAGCAGCTCGATTACCTGGGCCAGAACGGTTTCCCTGACACAGCCAGGGAGTTGCACAAACTCGACCTTGGTCCCCGGCTGGGAATGACTTACCGGTTGGGTGAGCAAACAGTTTTGCGCGCCGGTTATGGCTTGATTTGGATTGAGCAAGCAGGCATCACAACGCCATTCACAATCCCGCAGTTTCCTTTTATCCAATCGGTTACCCAGCGCACGCTCGACAACCTGAATCCGGCTTTTGTGCTCTCAACTGGTCCTGGCGTCAGTCCCATTCCTCTGACCCCCGATGCCGGCCTGGGCCAGGGAGTTTTCTCGGTCGATCGCGGCCTGGGAAGCGGCTACGCGCAACAATGGAACTTTGCGGTGCAACGCGAATTGGCAAAGAACCTGGTGGTTGAGGTGGCGTACGCAGGTTCCAAAATCACGCACGTCGGCATTCCTGACACAAACATTAATCAGTTAACCGCGGCCCAACTATCCCTCGGCGCTCCACTCTTACAACGAGTGCAGAATCCTTTCTTTGGGCAAATACCGCGGAATTCAAGTTTAGGAGATCCTACGATTTCGGTAGCGCAACTGCTCAAACCATTTCCGCGCTTCACCACGGTGAGCCTCTACCGGAATAATGTTGGCAACACAAACTACAACGCACTCCAGGCGAAGTTAGAAAAGAGACTTTCGGGTGGACTCAGCTTTCTGGTCAGCTATACACGATCCAAGCTGATCGATGAGGCGTCATCAGTGTTTGATGCTTCGATCCTCACTGGACCAGTAGCAAACTTTCCGGTGGCTGATAGCCTGAACCGTCGCCTGGAGCGGGATGTCTCAACTGGCGACATTCCAAACTGCTTCGTCACGAGCTTTACGTATGACCTTCCCTTTGGCAAGGGTAAACCGTTCAATCCCGGCGGGGTCGCTGGAGCGTTGTTGCGTGACTGGCAGTTGAGTGGCGTGGTTACTTTTCAATCGGGCCTACCACTCGCCGTTACGCAATTAACCAATTTCAACGCTTTCGCGGGTTTTGGTACGCAACGGCCTAATCGTATTGCAGATCCGAACTTACCCGCCGCGAAACAGACGACGGCCCAATTCTTCAACACTGCCGCCTTCACTATCACCCCGCAATTTAGACTTGGTAACAGCTCACGTAATCCGGTCCGTGGGCCGCACTACAGCAACGCGGATGTAGCAATCATTAGGCGGATACCATTTAAAGAGGACATGGCCCTTCAGTTTCGCACCGAGATCTTTAATCTGACCAACACGCCTCCACTGGGATCGCCCAATGTTGTTTTGGGTTCTCCGGGCTTTGGCTCAATCACTTCAGCAGGAGATCCGAGAGTGATACAGTTTGGCTTGAAGTTTGAATTCTGAGTAGTAGTGGGAGCGCAGGCGGCCCGCCTGCTCCGTTTAGAATCGCGGCCGCCACGATGCAAGCGAGGCCGCCTGCGCTTCCAAAGGACAAATTGTGAGTGACCTACTGAAACCAATCGACGCAGCGAGACTGGCCGGAGTCAGCTATCCGACACTTAAGCAATGGATCTATACGGGAAAGATTCGTTCCACCAAGACGGCGGGCGGTCACCATCGCATCGCTCGTAGTGAGATCGAGCGAGTTACTGGAGCGACGAAGGCAAGGGCAAAAAAACAGGACAAACCGGTTGGGCTCGATGCAATTAGCGGACGCAACAAGCTCCTGGGCACTATCATCGAGGTCAAATTCGAAGGACTACTCGTCCAGGTAACCATGGATATAGGCGGTCAGACAATCACTTCGATTATTACCAGCGATGCCGCGCGCTCACTTGGGCTCAGGAAAGGCGTCCCAATTTACGCATTAATCAAGGCGACCGAAGTAATGGTGATCCGAGCCTAGTTCCGCTAGGCATCAGCCCATGGACAACTCGCCGGTGCGCACACGCAGGTTCTCCGGCGGTTGGCGAAACTCCTGTTGCTCATCCTGCTGCACCTTGAACACAATCATCGTTTGATCATCAGCTGGTTCAATGCACTCACAATGGGCAGTAATCGCGCTCGCAATCCGGTCTCTAATTTCATTCACACTTAAGTGTTCGCTGCCACGGAGCGCAGTTGCCAGGTTATGGTAACCGAATTCTTCTCCCTCTCTGTTGCGCGCTTCAAGAATTCCATCAGTGAGAAAGATGAACACGTCACCCGGCTCCGCTTTGACAACCTGCTGCTCGTAGTTAACCTCGGGCAATAAGCCCAGGGGAGTGCCAACCGCTTCCAACACCTTAACTCTGCCCTTGGTGCAATGCAGTGGTCGCGGTAGGCCGGAGTTAGCAACGGTCAGTTCCAGGCGTTGATCGTCCCACACGGTGTAAAGCAAGGCGACAAACTGGGAGTCGAGGGGACGCTCTAGCAACGTTTGATTAACTGTCTTGAGCATCGTAGCCGGTTCCAACTCTCGCTCCACCAGTAAGCGGATGATTCCACTTGTCAGCGCGGCATACAAAGCGGCCGGGGCCCCCTTGCCCATCACGTCGCCAAGAATTCCGACATGCAAGCCAGACTGGGTGTAGTAGGCAAAGTCGAAAAGGTCACCCGCAATTATTCCCGCAGGCCACGATAGAGTGGATATAGCCGCGTTCTTCATCACCGGCAGATCATCAGATAGCAAACGCTTCTGCAACTTCCTGGCAAACCTGAGATCCTGGTTCAACTTCTCTTCCTGGGCACTCACGCGTTCGTACAACATTGAGTTGTCCAACGCAATCGCCAGTTGTGAGGCGAAGATAGAAATTGTCGGCACGTGACTCTCGCGGAAATATCCAAGCGTCTTGCTTTCGAGATCAAGCACGCCAATCAGCCTGTCTTTAACGATCAAAGGTACACTCAGTTCTGAGCGCGTCTCTGGATTCACGTTGACATAGCGCGGATCATTGGCCACATCACCAACTACCACAGCCTGGCGATGGCGGGCTGCGTAACCAACCAACCCGCGGTCGATCGGCACGTCGGGTTTCTCGACAACTTGAAAGCCGGACAAGGAAAATCGGTGCTTCAGGATTTGGCCGGCGTCATCAAGCAACAGTACCGAAACCTTATCGCACTCCACGAGTTGAAAGAGCAGTTCGCTGATCCGCCGGAGCAACTCATCAGTATTCAGCAAGGCACTTATCTCACGGCTGATGGTGTTCAGAATCTTCAACGTCCTCGCCTGTGACTCTGCCTCTTCCTTGGCCTGACGCAGTTCCTCCTCTCGTTCGCGGCGGATCGAAATGTCCCTGATAAACGCCCCGAAAAAATCACCACTATCGCTATGAATCGGTCCACTAATCGTGATTTCAGCGGGAAACTCGCGACCGTCACGCCGTCGGGCTATCAGTTCGATCCGGCGGATAGCTGCGAGGGCCGCGCCAGTCTTGCGAAAACGGTGCAAGCTTGACCAATGCGCGTTGTGAAATCGTGGTGGGATGATCGTTTCCCAAAGTGTTTGTCCCATTGCCTCTTCCTTGGACCACCCAAAGAGGGCCACTGACTTGGCATTCCAATTCACGATTCGGTTATCCAGATCAACAGCTACGAAGGCATCCGGATTCGCTTCGATGCTCAAATGAGACAGGGCTTCAGTGAACCTGGTGCTATCACTGATAAGAGGCGCCTGGTTATTGATGTCAATTTTCGGAGCACTGATGTTCAAGATGACCGTGTTGTCCTCCGTTCCTGTCTGTCCCTCGCCGGCATCATGCAAACGGGTAGCGCCAGCCGCTAATTTGGCGCCACAGTTACGACGAAAGGCCGGGATAGTAACACCCGGCCTGGCATCGATAACGATAATCATCGACTCGTCGCAATCACTCATCTTTGGGCCTCTGCTCAGCAAGTCACGCCGCCCGGCTCAAAGGCTTTGCTGGTTTTCGCGCCCAAACTTGACTCATGCGCGGCAACAGGGCCAGTACGGTTTCATCCTCCGCGACCTGGCGCATCTTGTTCAGGGTTTGCTCCAACTCTTCGATACTGAGCAGGCCCGCGGCAACAAACGCCGGGCCCGCCTCAGCGACAGAGAGTTCCAACAGTCGTTTGCACTCGCCTTTGGCAATCACGGGCTGATTGAAAGTGATTTCAGCGGCCGAAAAATTTGCCTCCAGCACCAGGCGAAACAGTCGCCGGCCCAGGGTGTAGTCAACGCCTTTCACCGGACCAAGCTGACCAAAAAGAACTGAGAAAGCGTGCAGCTTGGAAAACGGTTCACTGCCAGCAGTGGTTAGGTCGCCGTCTTCGCAAACAAGAATTCCGCCGGGCTTGAGCAAGTCGTACATTTCCCGCAAAGCCGCCCGGGGTTCGGTCAGATGGATCAGCAGGAAGCGCGAATAGACCAGGTCAAACGACTCACGAGGAAGGCTGGTATCCGTTGCACTCGCTTGCACAAAACTGACGTTCTTCTGTTCCCTGGGCCAGAGTTCGCGTGCTTTCTCGAGCTGTGCTCCACTAAAGTCCACCCCTACAACTTCGCCTTCTGAGCCCACCAGTTCAGCCAATAGTTGCGTCACCATCCCTACGCCGCAGCCCAGGTCGGCGACCCGCATGCCTCGTTGAATACCGGCTTCTACTAAAACTCTGCGGCCGGCCGGTCCATAAATGCTATTCAGGAGCTTGAGCCGGTGAGCGGCTGCGTCTCCCGTGGCCAGGACATATTCACCCTTGGTTGCGCTTGAAGAATTCTGCGGCATTGGTACTCCTCTTTAAGAATTAAGCCTGTACTGGAAGGGACCTTGACAGTTGTTTCACTAAAATGTTCCCTTAACGCTTCACCAATTCGCCCGTCTCAGGCGCTAGTACTTTGCCTGTTTCCGAGCTTGACCCTTCGTCGGCTATCGTGTCCGCTTGTTGGAATTCATCGCGGACCTGCGTCAGGACGCGCTGCAGAAACTCGACTAACTCCTCGAATGAGCGAAACCGAATTGTCTGCCCCGAGGCCACGTGCTCGATTCGCCCGTCCAGCCGTCCCTGGGCCGGGTCGGTTTCCGGCCGGAACTTTATGACGAAGGAGCCCCTGTGTTGCCATTCGTTCATCGTGAGCGGAGAATAGGGGACGCTCAGACTTAAGTCATAAAGAAGTTGTAATGTTGCCGTTGTGTTTTAGTAATGAAAGACCAGCAAATCGCCCTCGGCCCCTTTCGTCTCGATGAGGCCAATGAGTGTTTGTGGCACGAAAAACGGGCAATCTCACTAAGACCCAAAGCCTATGCTGTGCTCCGTTACCTCGTCCAGCATCCGGGGATTTTAGTAACCAAGCAGCAGTTACTCGACGACGTGTGGCCTAACACATTTGTGAGCGACGCAGTACTGAAAGACTGCATTCGCCAGTTGCGTGAGGCTTTTGGGGACGAGGCCAGGGCCCCCCGCTATATTGAAACCGCACACCGCCGGGGCTACCGTTTCATTGGTCCTGTCTCAGGAAACGACAAGGTCTCGCCTGCCGAAGCCGCTAAACCAGAGCGGTTCAGTGCCCCCAGCCCGCCCCCCACCGACCTGAGTATTTTGGGTCGCGAGGAAGCCCTGGCCCAGATGATGGCCTGGCTGGATAAATCGATTGCGGCGCAAACACAAGTAGTTTTTGTCACGGGTGAGGCTGGAATCGGTAAAACCTCCCTGGTGGAGGCATTCCTCCTGCAGGCCAGGCAGCTACAGGATATCTGGATCGCTCGTGGCCAGTGTCTCGAACAATATGGTGCCGGCGAAGCTTACCTGCCCGTGCTGGAGTGCCTGTCGCGGCTCGCTCGCGGGCCAGCCCGCGGCCGCATCATTGAACTTCTCCGGGCAAACGCTCCGACCTGGTTGGCACAAATGCCGAGCCTTACCACACCGGTTGAGCGCGAAGCTTTGCAAGAGGAAGTGGTGGGTGCTACTCGGGAACGAATGTTGCGCGAGATGTCGGAGGCAATTGAAGCGCTAACTCTCGAAAGCCCATTGATCCTGGTGCTGGAAGACCTTCATTGGAGTGACCTCTCGACTCTCGACCTGATTTCTTACCTGGCTCGCGGCCGACATCCAACCCGCCTGATGTTAATTAGTACCTATCGTCCGGTGGAAGTCATTCTGAATGATCATCCACTAAAAGATGTGAAACTCGAGTTGCAGATGCACAAGCTCTGCCACGAGTTACCACTCGAGTATCTGACGTCCGAAGTAGTGGCGGAGTTTCTAAACTTGAAATTTCCCGCGCATCAATTTCCCGCAGGCCTGCCGCCAATGATTCATCACCGCACCGAAGGTAACCCGCTTTTTATGGTGAATCTGATTGAGTATCTTATCGACGAAGAAGTGATAGTGAATCGAGATGGCCAGTGGTGTCTGCAGGCTGAGTTGAACGAGGTTGAGTTGGGAGTGCCCGAGAACATGCGTTACATGATCGAAAAGCATGTGGAACGTTTGACGCCGGAAGAACAACGTGTGCTTGAGGGGGCCAGCGTGGTCGGGATGGATTGTTCAGCTGCGGCCATGGCCGCCGGACTTGATGAAGATGTGATCAAGATTGAGGAGATT
>DATFRK010000804.1:0-5532 GCA_035263325.1 Pyrinomonadaceae bacterium
GGCGGCGATGTTTCCCGAAATCGTGCTGTTGGTGATCGACGCGCTCCCACTCTCAACATAGACGCCACCTGAAGTACGGTTCGATACGTTGTGGGAGATGGTGCAGCGATCGACAACCAGCGACTCGAATCCTCCGCCGAGGCCGGTCGGAACTGGTTCGCGAGCTATTCCGGCTTTTTCATTGGCGTGATTATTGGTGACCACACTGCTGCGAATATCGAGAGCGTAGCCTGCAGAAATCGCCCCGCCCTGGGAGCCGGCTGTGTTGTTATCAAAGAGTGAACCGACGACAGTGGTAATGCCTGTGCTCAGTACTGCCCCACCGTTGTTCGCTGCCACATTGTTGATGAACGTACTGTCAGTGATAGTGAAGCGAGCGCCCGCGCTTTGGGCGTAAAAAATTGCTCCGCCGCCGTTCGCTGCCTGGTTGTTGGTAAACGTACTGTTGTTAACTGTGACTATTGGGCCATAGATTGCTCCACCGTAATAGTTAGTAGCTCGATTATTATCGAAGGTGCAGTTGTTGATAGTTACGGGACGAGAGTCACCAAAGTCCGGGCCAAGAATCGCACCGCCTCCATTCGGAGCAGTATTATCCGTAAAGACAACATTATTGAGAGTCGTGGTGCGCGCCAGATAGAGGGCGCCGCCTTTGTCGTCTGATCGTCCACCACGCAGAGTGACGTCGTTGAGGACCAGGCTGCCGGAGTTTGGATTGCTGACTGCCAATAAGCGAAATTGACTCGCCGCACCCGCACTGCGCTCAATGATCGTGCTTGCTGCGCCAGTGCCTTGAATCACTATGTCACTAGTAATAGCTGGTAGGCCGGCGGCAGGAAAACTCGCGTCGTTCGTCAAAAGCGTATAAGTTCCTGCGGGCAGGATAATCGTATCGGTACCTGAACCAGCGTTGCAGCCATCAACCGCCGCCTCGGTATTCGCTGCCTGAATTGCCTCGCCGAGGGTGCAATCGCCCACGATACCGGGACTTTGAGCGGTCGAGTTAACCGTGATAGTAGAGCTGGGTAGAATCAAGACAGGATCGTGTTTCGCAGCTTGTAATACAGATCTGTTAGCGGCTGCAGACGCGGTCCGACTGCTCTTCCTCAGAGTGACGCCGACCACTAGACTGAGAGCAAAAAAGGTAATGATTAGGGGGCGGATTTTTTTCATTGTGTGACCTACTGAAGGTTTCTCTCTGAAAAGGATGCGAGGCAGACGAATACCCGCGCGTTTGGTTCGTCGACAAAATGCAATTCGCCTCGTTCTATGGCGCGATAGATCTCTCTTGGGCTTATCTTGGTGGTCATTGCCAGGTCCTCCACCAGGACCATGGGTACCGCGTTCGGACAAATGTGACACTCACGCACGTCTGCACCCGTGGCCTGGCGAATGCGCCAGACTTCGCTTGACTCAAAAGACACTTCCGTTCGTTTCGTCTTCATAATTTCTTTTCGCTGGGCGGATTCTGTGCTATCAGTGGCAGTGAAGTGGTTAACCGGCGGTAAATGTTTGGTTAATTAGCCTATGGGCCAGCAAAAAGAGATTTACCAGTTTGGTGAGTTCCAACTTGATGTTGGCGAAAAGGAGTTGCGACGCCTTGATGGTGAAGTGTTGCCACTGCCGCCAAAAGCCTTTGACCTGCTGGTGTTACTGGTTGAGAACCGGGGCCGCCTGCTGGAAAAGAACGAGCTGATGGAACGGGTGTGGACCGATAGCTTTGTGGAAGAAGGCAACCTGAAGATCCAGATTCACAGGTTGCGAAAAACGCTGAATGATCAGAGCGAGGAATTCATCGAAACGGTCCCGCGGCGCGGCTATCGATTCAACGCCGGGGTGCAGCTGGTGGACCCCAAAGAATTGGTCATCGAAAAGATCACGCGGGCCAGGCTTGTAATCGAACAAACTGAAAGTGAACCACGCCAACTCTCGCCGCCCCAAAAGGCCCGGAGCTACTGGGCTTACGGCGGCGTTGTTTTAGGCGCCGTTCTCATCGGCGCGGCAATCACGTATTTTGCCTCCCGGTCACCGGCCGGATCCGTAAGAAGTGCTGCCCGGTTCGAGACAATGGCGGTACTTCCGTTCGGGTACATTGGCGAGAGAAAAGCTGACGACGAGTATTTGCGTGAAGGTTTACCCGATGCGCTGATCACACGTCTCAGTTACTTGCCGCAAATAAAAGTGCGTCCGACGAGCGCGACCCGGAAGTACCTGGAACGTGAAACCGATTCCGTAACAGCCGGCCGTGAGCTCGGTGTTGATGCTGTTTTGGAAGGCACGATCAGGCGTGAAGGAGAACGCGTTCGGGTAAACGTCCAACTGGTGCGAGTAGCCGATGGCACCTCGATTTGGTCTGAAAGCTTCAATGACGAAGAAGCGACGCTGATTACGCTCGAAGAAACAATTGCTGGTCGGGTGGTGAGCGCGCTCTCGCTCAAGCTTGACCCGCAGCTGAGTAATCAGGTGGCCCAGCGAGCAACTGCCAACGCAGACGCCTACAAGGCTTATCTCAAAGGCCGCTTCTTCTGGAACAAACGGACTAACCAAGGCTTCGCGAAAGCCACTGAGCAATTCGAACAAGCAATCAGTGCGGATCCGAATTTCGCACTAGCTTATACGGGGTTGGCCGACATTGATGCGTTTGCAACTCCTAAATCGGCGCAGGCCTTGAGGGCCGAAACATACGCACGGAAAGCCATTGAGCTCAATCCGAATCTGGCTGAGCCTCATGCCACCCTCGGATTCATTTACTGCTTTCACAAGTGGGATTGGCAGCAGTCTGAGGTCGAGTTCAAACGGTCAATGGCGCTAAATCAAAACTACGCTACCGCACATCATTGGTATGCGATCACGCTCGGTATCCAGAAACGTTTCGCCGAAGCCGAACTCGAAATGCGTCGAGCATTGGAACTTGATCCTCTTTCACCAGTCATGAATGCTGATCTCTGTCAGACATTCTACTTTGCGAGACGTTATGAAGAAGCTATCGCGCAGTGCCGGATGACCTTGGAACTGGACAGTGAGTTTGGCAACGCGCATGGTTATTTGCAGGAAGCGCTCGAGGCGAAACAGATGCGATCCGAATTGGTCGCCGATTTGAAACGGCAAGGTCTTTCAGACAACGATCCTTCAGTGCGGGCTGTAGCCAGTGGCGATATGCGCAGCTTTCATCAAATCGGACTCGAACGCGAACAGAAAATCAACCCCGATTACGACGCCGTTACCATTGCCAAGAACTATGCACTCATTGGCGACAAAGAACATTCGTTGGGCTGGCTCGATCGGGCGTGGGAAACTCACAATTTCATGTTTCCGTTTGTCAATCCAGATCCCGCCTTCGATTTGGTGCGCGACGAACCACGGTACCTGAGTCTGATGAGACGCGCAGGACTAAGCCAATAACAAGCCGGGTTGAGCGTACGGAACCGTCGTCTCGCGGCTGGTAGGTGGGAGTATAGATCTTAGGAGTGAGAGCGAAACCTAGCTCCAAGAACCTTCTGAGTAGGAACTCACCCCTCTTATTTACTCCATGCTTTAACTTGGGGGGGTCAACGCTCGTCTCTCCATGGTGATAACCATTTCAATGGTGTCCTATTTCTTCCGAATCGCTGATCCTGCATGTACCGGGTAAACCATTAAAATGGTTTCCGAATTTCAACAGCTCGCTGACCCCCAGGCTAAAGCCATGGGTTGAATGAGAGGGATTGAGTCTTGGACAGCCAACAGCGAACGGTAGCGACCCGTCCTGCCTGAAGTCTTCCTTCCTGCCGACCCTAAAAGACCTAACTTAAGATAGTTGCCGGCGACGCCTGCGTGCTGCACCAACTACACCCATCAGACCGGTGCCGAGCAGGAGCATTGTGGCTGGCTCTGGGACCGTCGCAGTGGGTGCGCCCACCACTAGCGTGAACGGCGCGGCATTGGTAACAAAGTCGCCTATCCCGAGGAAGCCACAATTGAGACAAAACGTGCCGGTGAAGACCGTCCCAACCGACACATTGGCATCGAGTGTCAGCGTGAAAATTGGAAGTGGCCCAAGGGTGCTGCCGGCGGCTACCGTCTGGTTCAGGAAGTTGAGACTGTAGAGCGAAGTGTCGAAAACAGGTATCGGCGCATTATGGGGGGGTTGATCAAAAAAGAAATAGAGCGCCGTCGGCAGGCCCAAGGTTACCGCCGTAGAGTTGCCGTTGAATATGGACCCGCTAAAAGTGACCGTCTGCCCGGGCGCGGCTGTTTGGACGGGGTTGCTGAACGACAGCAGCAACGGGTCGGCGTGGACGCCCGGCTGGCAGCAGCAAATGATGATGAGGGTAGCGGCGGTGAGCAAGACGTTTCGTAAAGCTGGCACTGGAATGGCCTCCTGTTGGTGATAATAATTCCTGAAAATCACGCCCGTCGTTCTTAAAAAAACCACGAGGGGCAGCGCTTTAGAGAGTGCTCTACTTGAATAAGGCGGGAACGAGGAGGGAAAACTTTAAACAGGAAAAGTTTTTATTTGGTGACTGTCAGCAACATTGCGTCTGTCGGAAGAACTCCGCCGCAACACGCAAGAACTTATTTGGATTTTCGTGCAAAGCAGAGGCATGCGAGCGTGAGACTCCCGACTGCAAGAGCGAGACAGTAGAGTCTGGAGACGAGTATTGTCCCGCCGGTGAGATCATCGTACTTCCAAAGTTGATAAAGCAGCGGGTTGTAGAGCCAGTGATTATGACCGGTGCTGTACAGATAAAAGAGCCCCAAACCGGTACCAACTGCGACAACGTAAGCCAAGTACTTATTCCGCAGCAACACATTAAAGGCGACCACCACGGCACTCAGAAGAATAATGCCCGGCACGAGCACCACGCCGTAGACCACCAAGTAAGCCGAAAAATCAATCGGCGTATGTCCTCTCACAAGTTGGACGGCAATTGCGATTAGGCCAACTGCAGTCACCAGAGAACCCGACAATAGAATCGTAGCAAGGCACTTTGAGAGCAGTAGGACACTGTTCTTGACCGGTGTAGACCAGATGACCGGTTCGATCTTCCCGTCTCGGTCGCGATGCATTGCTTCACCTGTGTAGAAGACTGCAATCCCGATCAGGAATAGCAATAACGATCTTGCGGTGTTACTCGCATAAGCGGCGGAATGAGAGACGTCCGGAGGGATGTTGTAGAAGGCCACTTCCAAAATTGAGAGAAAGATTGCCAGCGGCATTACGACCACCAGACTCCGTTCAGCCCGAAGCAGGCGGAACTCGACGCCTAAGGCTGCAATCAGTTTTTTGATGTTGGCGTGAATTCCGTCGTCGACTTTGTCGACTTCAGGAATAGCGACTAAGGTGACCGCCTTTTCGCCCAGGGGCGTGGCGCGCGAACCCTCCGAGTAATAGACACGTTCCGCTGCGGTCGAAAGGTTGAGGACTGAGAACTTTTCTACATTCTCGGAGCGCTCGGTGGTTGAGAAGCGCACATAGACAATCAGCAAACAAATCGCTGCAAGTACAAACATCGACACCCGATTGATGATTAGATCTGGCTCGTAAGTGAC
>DATFRK010000805.1:0-3546 GCA_035263325.1 Pyrinomonadaceae bacterium
GAACTTCTCATCGTTGTCGCGATCATCGGTATTATCGCCGCTATCGCTATCCCCAACCTCCTCGCTTCCCGCCGTGCCGCTAACGAAGGTTCGGCCCAACAATCTCTGCGTACCATTCACAGCGCAGAGGCTACCTATCAAGCAACCGCCGGTAACGGTGTGTTCGGTAGTGCAGCTAACTTGATGTCTAACTCCCTCATCGATTCGGTGCTCGGCAGCTTGTCCAAGAGCGGTTATACCTTCGGTCTCACCGCCGGTGCCGGCTCTGGTGCTAATGCAACCTTCTACGCCACTGGGGTTCCCACCAGCACTTCCGGTGTCACCCAGACAGGCACACGTCGCTTCGGTATTACCCAGGTTGGCGTATTACGCGGCGACACCACCTTGACTGCCCCAGCGGACGGCGCTGCTGTAGATGCAATGTCAGCCATGGGCAACTAACTTGAGTAACTCCAGAATTAACGACACTGAAGAGGGTGGAGGCTAAACTCCACCCTCTTTTTTTTCTTCTAGGTCGCAGGCAAGTGGTGGCAGGGCGGGAGGTGATTGTCCACGCAGTTCCGCGCTCGTGACATAAAGCGTCAATCAGAAAATGCCGGATTTTGTCATTAGGCCATTCTGCGTTACTGGCGGCAAAGGGCAAAATCCTCACTTTTGCAAGAAAACCTGCATGTTTTGCGTTGCCGGTCTCGGGCCGCGAGCTGGTCCAGCGTGGCACGATCCTTGTTAGAAGTTTAGGCGGACACTTCGCGCACTGCGCGGCATAGCCGAACTGAAGCCGTTGGCGCGAGAACTTTGACCCCCTACATTCTTTAAGGAGCTTGCGAAAACAATGACCACAAAACGCCAAGAAGGCTTTTCGTTGATCGAACTTCTCATCGTTGTCGCGATCATCGGTATTATCGCCGCCATCGCTATCCCCAACTTGCTCGCTTCGCGCCGTGCAGCTAACGAGGGTTCCGCCCAACAGTCTATGCGCACTCTTCACAGCGCCGAGTCTACTTACCAGGCAACCGCCGGTAACGGTGCGTTTGGTGACGCAGCCGCTTTGATGGGCGCTTCCCTGATTGACTCAGTACTCGGCAGCCTCTCCAAGAGCGGTTACACCTTCGGTCTCGCTGCCGGTGCCGGCACTGGCGCTAATGCTACTTTCTACGCCACCGCGGTTCCGACCAGCACCTCCGGTGTTACTCAGACAGGTACGCGTCGCTTCGGTATTACGCAGGTCGGCGTGCTACGCGGCGACACAACCTTGACTGCTCCGGCGGATGCCGCAGCCGTCGACGCCATGTCAGCGTTGGGCAACTAATAAGTAACTTTGAATTAACGAATCAGCGAGGGTGGAGTTAATTCCACCCTCGCTTTGCGTTTTAGGCTCGCTCTCTTTTCCGCCAGCTGGTCCATTTTTTCTTTTCGACTGATCCCACTCAGTCATAACGACTGAACCTCGTCCTTCTGGCACACTCCTTGTATGACAATTTGAGCAAGCCTGCGTGCTGTCCTACCAGGCGCGCACAAAAACCCCGACTCCCACAGAGGAGCAAGACAAAGATATGAACAACAAACAGCAACTGGGCTTCTCATTGATTGAGCTTCTGCTCGTCGTCGCGATTATCGGAATCATTGCGGCGATTGCCATCCCAGGCTTGATGGCCTCCCGCCGCGCCGCAAACGAAGGTTCCGCACAGTCAGCGATCCGTACCCTTCACGGCGCCGAGGCCACCTACCAATCAACCGCTGGTGCAGGATCTTTTGGTACGTTATCTGACCTGATGGGTCAGTCGCTGATCGATCAGGTGCTCGGCAATGCGGACACTACGGCTAAGAGTGGTTACATCATCAATATTATCGATTTGAACGGCAGCGGCGCGACGGCGCGTTATGGTGCTACGGCAATTCCTTCCAGCACCTCAGGGCTTTCCCAGACGGGTATGCGTCGTTATGCAATGAGCCAGGTTGGAGTTCTTCGTGGTGACACAACTCTCACAGCTCCTGCTAATGTTGCGGCAATTGACAGCATGCCACCGTTTAGCAACTAGGCAGCCTGATTGAGAACTAACCGCGAACAGGGTGACCGCGTCCCTCTTGCCTTTGCCCCCTCACCAAATTCTTTACTTTGACGCACGATGAGACGTTTCGCTGGACCAATGACTAGCCCTGCAGCAGCAGTGATCCCGAGTCGCGTCGTATCGACAAACCAGCCAGCAGGCCCAGCTGAAACCCCGCAGTCGCCGGAGCAGCTTAAGCGAACCAATCCTGTTCAGCATGATTTGCGACCAGTGCTAGTGGTCAGCCTGGTGGCGGTAGTTGCCTTATTGCCGGTTATCATCTTCGGTATTCCAAACGGTGCTGATCTTTTCAATCACTTTCGCTTTGCCTTGCCGTTTTATGACTCTATTCGCTCTGGGGTTTTTTATCCTGGTTGGCTGGCCGAGTCGAATAATGGCCTGGGCGATCCGCGTTTTCGTTTTTATCCGCCCGGTCTCTATTACTTTCTCGCTGCTACGCGGATTCTGTTTGCAGACTGGTATGTGGGCAGCGTCGCTTGCCTCGTGCTTCTCTCCGTTCTCGCGGGACTAGGTATTTACTTCTGGGCCCGAATGTTCCTTGAACCCAAGCTCGCGATGTGGGCGGGAGTCTTTTTCACCATCGCGCCTTATCACCTCAATCAGATCTATCAAGCTTCTCTTCTTTCAGAGTACGCAGCCTGCTCGGTGTTACCGTTTGCTTTTGCCTTTGTCGAACGAATTTGTCGCAGGAAGAAAGCTTACGACATTGCGGGATTGGCTCTTTCTTATGGCCTGCTGCTGTTGACGCACTTGCCGTTGGCAGTTATCGGTTCGCTTTCGTTGGCTATTTACGCCATCTTGCGGCTTGAACGAAGTAACATCACAACGACACTTGTCAGGCTCGCATCCGGCGTGGTCCTTGCCCTCGGCGCCACCTCTTTTTTTTGGACCACCATGCTCTTTGAGTTGCCCTGGATAAAAGGCAACTCCACTCAACCAAACAGCTACTACGATTATCGTCTCAATTTCGTGTTCTCACCCGCCGCACTGACAAACAGGAACACCTGGTACGCAAACCTTTTAACCTTGACACTACTCGGATTTTTCGTGCCGGCGATCATTCTTGTTAGTCGTTTTGGGAAGCAACGGCGCGGCCTCTTTGCCATATTAATCTTGTTCGTCGGTTCATTCGTCATGACCACTCCGCTGAGCCGTCCAATTTGGGCGATTGTGCCGAAGCTCTCCGAAGTACAGTTCCCCTGGCGTTGGCTGTCCATCACTTCGATGGCCGGCTCATTGTTGCTAGCGGCGAGCATCCCGAAGTGGCATGAAAGAGTCGGCCAACTGCGACCGCGCGACCTTGCTGTCGCGCTACTCTTCGTTCTCTCAATCCTGTTCACTGCTAATGAAGTGGTGCGAGATACTGATTACTTGCCCCGCGCACAGTTTCAGCCACTCATGCATGAGATCCGCGGTGCGGTTAGTTTTAAGGACTGGCTGCCGATCTGGGCCAATGATGTCCGACAGGTTGAGAAGA
>DATFRK010000806.1:0-3119 GCA_035263325.1 Pyrinomonadaceae bacterium
TTGTGGCGAGCTCGCACCTCGGTTGGATTTACTACCTCTCAGGTCAAAACGACAAAGCGATCGAGCAGTGCCGCAAGATCCTCGAACTCGATCCGAGTTCGTTTCCCGCGCGCCGTTATCTCGGTCTTGCTTACGAAGCGAAGGGAATGTATCCCGAGGCCATCGCGGAGTTTCAAAAGGGCGTTAAGCTCTCCGGCAGTCCCCTGATGCTGGCTTTGCTAGGTCATGCGTACGCAGTATCAGGACGGAGAGCCGAAGCCGAACAGGTTTTGAGTGACCTGCAGCAGTTACAAAGTCAACGTTACGTCTCACCTTATACAGTTGCCGCAATTTATGCCGGCTTGAACGATCAGGACCAGGCACTCAAGTGGTTGCGCCGGGCTTATGATGAGCGGGATATCTGGCTGATGAACATGAAGGTGGATCCGGTGTTTGTAAAGTTGCGGCAGAACCGGAAGTTCACAGATCTTTTGGCCAGCGTCGGCCTCAAGCCCTAGTTATTGGTCATATCTCATTTGACATTGATCATTTGACATTTGGTCCAGCGTCAAAATGTCAAATGATCAATGTCAAATGAGATATGACCAATCATCCACACCTGACCACTGACCATTGACCACCAACAACCAACTACTTCGCCGTCTTCTCCAACAACTCCTTAAGATATCCCTGCCAGATCGCGGCGATAGTGTGCGTCCCGTGACCTCGTGTCTGCTCAGTTATGGGCAACAGAATATAACGACCCTGTTTGACCTTCTTGATTTCCGCCTCCATCAGACCCAACTCGGGTGGATTGATTAAATCATCGGCGGAGTTGACAGCGAACAACGGCGCCTTGATCTTGTCGAGCGTTGGTGCAGGATTGTATTCACGCGACGAATCGAATTGGTAAATCATGTCGTTAGCATCGGCACGGGCCAGCGCGCCCTTGACTCGATCTTCATAAAACTTGTCCGCGGCATCTCGCGTGGGTGCCTGCTTGTGCCAGGGCAACGGTGCGCTACCCATCAGCAGCAACACATTCTCAGCAGCTCTCAATCCTAGTAGCGGTTGAGTCTTGTACTCGCCGTCGTTCCAGGCCGGATCGGTGCGAATAGAACTCATGATCATCTGCCGCATGATGCGATTGCGTCCGGCAATCTCGACCGGCGCACTGGCCAGCGGCATGAGCGCATCCATGAAATCTGGATAGGTTTCACCCCAGACCCAGGTGTGCATGCCACCCATCGAGGTGCCCATTACCAGCCGCAGATGATTGACACCTAGCTTTTCCGTGATCAACTTGTAGTCCGCTGCCACCATGTCGTCGTAGGTGTAGTGGGGAAACTTCGCGTGCAATCCATCACTGGGTTTGTTCGATCCGCCGTGTCCGATGGCGTCAGGGAGGATGATGAAATACTTGGTAGCGTCGAGTAGTTGACTTGGTCCAAAAAGCACTCCCCCAAACTGCTGCGCCAGGAATTGAGTCCCAGCGCCACCGGTGCCGTGCATGATCAACACAGCATTGCGAGTTACGCCACTGCTGTCCTTCACCGGCGTGCCGATGGTCCGGTAGTGCAGGCGCAACTCCGGCAAGGTTTCACCGCTGCGGAAGTGAAAATCTTTGACAAGGTAATCTCCTTCAACTGGCGCTGGGTAATTTGCCTGGCGCGTGTTTTGGGCGTTGGCTGGTATTTTGCCGGCAGCGTTGAAACAGAAAACGATTACGACCATCAGTAGAGTGCGTCGCATGGAGATCTCCTGCTCTGTTTGGGATCGATTGGAACGGGCTTTGTACCTGGTGCTTGTGCCTGGTTACTTTCCGGGCTGAACACAAAATGGTACATGGTCGACGACAAAAGACCAAAAGCCCAGGGACAGTGAGTTAGTCCCGTCATTCCTTCTGGCCAATTGACTTTGGAATTTCCACCTTTTTATATTAGCGATGCTCAAGAATCATTCCTAATTTATGCGAGTTACGGAGTCCTACCTCCAGAAAAGATACCCTGATGATAAGTGTCAAAGAACTAACGAAGAGGTATGCGCGAAATCTGGCAGTTGACAACATTTCCTTCGAGGTCAAAAAAGGCGAAATAGTTGGGTTTCTCGGGCCAAATGGCGCGGGAAAGACAACTACCATGCGCATGTTGACCTGCTTTCTCTGGCCGAGTTCCGGTACGGCCACGGTCGCCGGCTTCGACGTCCTCGAAAAGCCGCTGGAAGTAAAGAAACGGATTGGATATCTACCGGAGAGCCCGCCCATCTATCCCGAAATGTCCACCGCTGAATACCTCACCTTTGTCGGCAAACTGAAGGGGTTGTCAGGTGCCGAACTGAACAAGCGGATTGAGTACGTTTGCGAACGCTGCGCGGTGGCCGACGTTAAAACAAAGCAACTCGGCAAGCTGTCCAAAGGCTACCGACAACGGGTGGGCTTAGCCCAGGCGATTATTCACAACCCCGATGTCTTGATTCTCGACGAACCTACCGCCGGTCTGGACCCCAAACAGATCAATGAGACGCGCGCCCTGATCAGGGGCCTGGCCGGTGATCACACCATCATTCTCAGTACTCACATCCTGCCCGAAGTCGAACAGACCTGCGAAGAAGTGGTCATCATCAGCAAGGGCAAGATCGTCGCAACCGATTCCGTGCGGAACTTGCGCAATCGTGCTCGCGGCAGTGAATCGCTCTTGGTCGAGTTGGCCGGACGAAATGGCAATCTCGAGACCAAGGATGTGGAGCAAAGACTAACTACAGTCAAAGGCGTGAGCAAGGTGGCGCTCAAGGAGAGCGAAGACAATCGTTATACGTTCGAAATTGAAGGCGGGAAGGATCTGGTTCGCGGTGACCTGGCAAGAGCAGTGGTTGAGTCGGGCTGGGACCTCAATGAACTACGCTCCACAGCCATGAGTTTGGAACAGGTCTTCTTGCAACTGACCGGTGATGAGGGCGCCTCGGGCGACGCCAACTCTACGAAACCAGCCAAAGCGAAGGAGGTGGCCAAGTCATGAAAAACATTTTCACTATTTTTCTAAAGGAACTGCGCAGTTATTTTGTCTCGCCAATTGCCTACCTGCTGCTCACGGTGTTTGCCCTGGCCTTCGGTTTCTTCTTCTGGAATTCGCTGGGCTACTTCG
>DATFRK010000807.1:0-11140 GCA_035263325.1 Pyrinomonadaceae bacterium
GGACCAGTCACGAGGCGCTGGCCGCTGTTCCTGAGTTGCAACCGATCCTCGACCGCTACCAGGAGAGTTTGAAGACCCTACCCGAACGGCAAGCGGAATACGCCCGCGTGCTGGCGGCCTGGGAGGAGAAGAATCTTTACGCTGACCCCGGAAACAAAGGTGAAGGAATGGGTTATGCAGACCCGTCGTTCGCGACCAACGACTGGGGAAAAATGAATTTGCCCCAGTTCTTTGAAACCGCGGGCTTGAACATGGACGGAGCGGTTTGGTTTCGAAAAGTAGTTGAGATCCCTGAATCGTGGCTAGGCAAGAGTCTCGTTTTGCGACTTGCTTCTATTGACGATTACGACACTACTTACTTTAACGGGCAAAAGATCGGCGCCACCGGACGGGAAACAGTCGACAGTTATCGAGTACCTCGCCGCTACACTGTTCCCGGCAGACTCGTGCATGCTGGTCGCAATGTGATTGCGGTACGTGTCTTTGATAGTGCGGGCGAAGGTGGTTTTGGACCAGGCACGATGTCACTAGATGGGGCAAAAGAAACGGAGGCGATTTCCCTCACCGGCAGCTGGGATTACAAGATAGAACTGCGGCTCGATCCCAAAAGTCCGGACTGGGGTTCACGACCTGACGCATCTGGCCCCGCTAACCAGAACAGCCCCAGCGTTCTTTACAACGCCATGCTCGCACCCCTTACTCCATACGCGATTCGCGGCGCCATCTGGTACCAGGGGGAAGCCAACGCCGGCCGCGCCTATCAATACCGGACGCTCTTCCCGGTGATGATTCGCAACTGGCGCAACGCCTGGGGGGAACCGTCATTCCCGTTCTATTTTGTGCAGTTAGCCAATTGGCATGCAGTGAAAGCAGCACCGGACGAAAGTGATTGGGCGGAATTGCGCGAGGCTCAAACAATGACGCTACGGGAACCCCAAACCGGCATGGCCGTAATCATCGATATCGGAGATGAGAACGACATCCACCCGCGTAATAAAACAGACGTAGGCAGTCGCCTGGCAGCCTGGGCGTTGGCCAATACCCATCACCAAAAGGTGGTGCCGTCTGGACCGTTGTTTGACTCTGTCAGATTCGACAACGACAAGGCATGGATCAAGTTCAAGTACAGCGATGGATTAAAGACCGCAGATGGCGGCCCGCCGAAAGGATTCGCCATCGCGGGAGCGGATCACAAATTCTTCTGGGCCGACGCGCGGATTGAGGGCAAGGCGATCGTCTTGTCGAGTAAAGACGTGCCAAAACCGGTGGCGGTACGTTACGGGTGGGCTGATAATCCGGCAGTCAATCTTTACAACGGGGCGAACTTGCCTGCGTCCCCATTTCGTACCGACGACTGGCCGGGCCTCACCACCAGTCGGAAATGAGGCTAGCTACCGCTGCCCTCAACCACCTTGATGTATTTATTGATTGGCAGGTTAGTGAGTTTATCCACGCGGCCGCTGGGCCACTTGATCTCGAGGCTATCGATCTTGGTGGCCTTGCCTAGCCCCAGGATTTCGCGCGGATCATGGGAAGAGAGATAGCTGCCGCCGCTAGTCTTCAGTCGCGAACGCTTAACACCACCCGTAGCCCACGTGATGATGGCCCCCACGGCGCCGGGGTTGCTCTTTGTGGCAACGAGTTGGAGACCCAGCCAATTGTTGCGATTACCACCGTCATTCCTCAGCAAGACGGGGGCGCCGCCGTTGTTGATGATCAGCACATCGAGATCACCATCGTTGTCGAAGTCGCCTACGGAAAGACCGCGAGCCGAGAAGTCCTTACTGAAAGCCGGACCGGAAACTGCGCTTACATCCACAAACTTGCCGTCAACATTCTCAAACATCAACAGCGGCTCTTTGTATTTCACTTTGAGCGACTGCACCTCAACCATGTCGTCGGGATGTCCGTTGGCTAAAATCAAATCGGGGTCACCGTCGTTGTCATAATCAAAGAACTTCAAGCCCCAGCCGCTGAGCAAACGGGTGGCCTGGCCGATCTCGCCTGGCCGGTCGAGGAAACTGTTGTCTTTTTGATTCTGATACAAGCTGAACAGTTCCTGATCGATGTTTGCGACAAACAAGTCCTGCCAACCATCGCCATCAAAATCCGCCGCGTCTACGCCCATCCCTGAGCGTGGGGCACCGGCATCACTGTAAGCCACACCAGCCGGCAGGCCGATCTCTTCAAACTTCCCTTTGCCCTTGTTCAGGAAGAGAAAGTTAGCCAGCGTGTCGTTCGCGACGAAGAGGTCCATCAAGCCGTCATTGTTAACGTCAGTAGCGACGGCGCCGAAGGACTTCCCTAAAGAATTAGCGATCCCTGACTGCTGGCTGACGTCGGTAAATTTGCCGCCACCATCGTTGTGAAAAAGAAAGCTGGCCCGGGGCTTGAAAACGCGAGGCACACAGTAGTAGCGACGACCAAGTTTATTGTCGCCACAAAACACAGTGCCCTTGCCACTGTACAGAACAAAGCTGGAAACAAAGAGATCGAGTTTGCCGTCGTTGTCGTAGTCAAACCAGGTAGCGCAGGTGGACCAGTTTGGCGCGCCCACTCCAGCCGCATCCGTAACATCGGTAAATGTTCCATTGCCGTTGTTATGAAACAGCCTGTTCTTGCCGTAGTTGGTCACGTAGAGATCCTGAAACCCATCTCCATCATAGTCACCGGCGGCGGCGCCCATGCCAAAATCGCCCATCTTGCCGCAAGCTACGCCAGCCTTCTCGGTAACATCGGTGAAGGTTCCATCGCCGTTGTTGTGGTAAAGCGCATTTCTGATCGACGTCTGAGGCGAGTAGAAGTCTGAGGGGCCACTATTGACGAAATAGATGTCCAGGAAACCATCATTGTCGTAATCGAAGAAGAGGCCACCGCCGCCGCAAGTCTCGGGCAGGTGTCGCGCTTCAGAGCGTCCGTTGTCGTGCACCCAGGTAATCTTTGACTGTGTAGGAGGGACCTCGGCAAATACTACCCGCGTCACTTGAGATGTCTCTGTGGTAGCGGCGAGGACTTTAGCGGTCGGGTGGCTGCGCTGCCAAAGATCCGCCAGCAGGACAGCGAGCGCCAATAAAATAATTAAAAAAAAGTATCGCATGCTCTTAGTAAGTTAATTGGGAAACTTTTCGCCGGGTTTAACTACGCGAATGTAGTGATCGGTAAACTTAAAATGGGCCGCGGGTATTTCCGTGCTGGGCATGTGGCACGACGCACAATCCTTGTTGGCAACTGGACAGGCAGGAGCGGCAGCCTGGACACGCGGTTTATCCTTGAGCGAATGACAGTCGAGACACTTTGAGTCGTAGAACGCGGCATCTGTCTGTAATGGCTCGTGGGGATTGTGACAGGCGGTGCAACTTATCCGCTTATCATCTGAGTAACACTTGCTGTGGAATATGCGATAAGGCTGGAAGCGCACATTGTTGATTTCCATGCGCTGCAACAGCGCAAATTCCTCATTGCCCCGATGGCAAGCGGCACAAAACTCCTGGGACAGTTGGTCGCCACTGAGTCTCTTCGGATTGAAAATCAGGTTAGCGCCACTTTCACCAGCCTTGACCGCTGCGACGTGTGCTCCACCAGGCCCATGACAGGTCTCGCAACGAACCCCATGAGTAAGTTTTTCAAGTTGGAGCTTTTGCCCGGTGATGGCCCCCTGCGAATGACAACTGAAGCAACTAATCACTTCATTCATTTCCAGCCGGCGACCGAATGCCTCATCCAGCGTTGGTGGAATTCCCCGCGGTGAACCGATCGTGAAGTCGAGTCCCTTGGTTTCGTTGTAGAAGCTCACCCGGCTTTCGTAGAAGTTTCCCTCGCGCTGTAAGACATAAGTTTGGCCCATTCTGCCCTGGCCAACTGCATAGTCTATCGGGGCCGAGATCGTGTTCTGGCCATCAGTAACGGAGTAGAAACTCTTTTGACCTACACGCTTCATCTCATATGAGTAAGGACCAAGCTTCAGCGTCAACTTTGGATTTTCGGCCAGGACTTTGGATTCCGGTACCGCTTCCATCGCTAAAGCCATTCCGGTCTTGGCAAAAGGAGCGAAGATCTTCTTGTGACACTCGGCGCAGGCTTGATCACCGATGAATTCCGTACCCGCCGGCACCCGGCGCGGATTCCATTTCTGCGGTAGGCCAACCTGGCTGGTAACGATAGGTCGCCCGAACGTGACAATAAACGCCGCGCAAGCAAATAACGCGGTGGCACACAGAACTAACGCCGAGCTTTTAAAGCGTTGAGTCATTACAGAGGTTTCAGTTTTTCGTTTGTGGTTTAGTCAGGATTCGGTTTTGCTGGGTTCGTGCCCGGCGCACTCCCAGTTTGCGCAGCGTCAGATTCCTGGTTGTACTTATCCTGCAGGGCTTTAAACGTGTCGCGTTCACGATCTGCGTCCTGCTTGCGACCTGCTCGGGTGTAGGCTCGCGCCAGGGCAAAATGCATTTCCGGACTCGAGGGCGCTAGTTTAACGCCCTCTTCCAGCTCCTTAATTGCGCGATCGATTTGACCCAGTTCAATCAGCAAGCGTCCGAGCACATTTCGGGCCGGGTACATCTTCGGGTCGAGTTGCACAGCCCGTTCAGCCAGGGGTAGCGCTTCCTTGTATTGGTCGCGTTTCAGATACTCAAAGGCCATTTGGACCATTGCTGGTTGATGCGTAGGGCTGAGCTCCAGTGCGCGTTGAAACTCCTTGAGAGCGGCGTCCGCGTCCTGGGCCAGTTGGAAAACTCCGAATGAGTAATGAACATTCGGATCGTTCGGATAGCGACTGAGCAGAGTGTCGAACGCAGAACGGGCTTCGTCAAAGCGTCGAGCGGCCATCGCGAGACCGGCCTGGCCAGCAAGTAAAACTTCTTCGCGCTTGTCTGCGGGGATTTCCGCAGGCAGAAACGGCATGCGCAGAATCGTTAGCCCAAATGCCTCCACAATCTTCGGGCTACTATTACCGAAGCGCAGAAACTCTCGTAAGATTTGATTGCCGATTTCAAACTGCTCAAACCGGATGTAGAGTAGCGCCGTGTGATAGCGGACGACCGACTCCAGTTCCTGGTTACCAGCAAAACCAGCGGAACGACCTCGCTGCAAAGATGTAACAGCCCGTTCGTAATCCCGAGTCTGAAACTCACACAAGCCCAACATTCCCCAGGCTGGTCCACGGTTGGGCTCCAACGAAACCAGATTGCGGAAGGCGTCCCGCGCCTGCTCATAAAGATCTTTCTCGTAAAAGATTGCCCCAACGTACCACCAGCCATCGGGCCACTTAGGTCGAATACGTAAGGCATCGGAGTAGGACGCAATTGCCTGGTCCAGCCGACCAGCATTACGAGCTTCATCAGCCAGCTTTACAGCGTTGTCGAACGCGGCATCTTGTTGCGGCGTTGTCTTCGCGGCTGCAGGCGCTCGTTTAGACCTGGAGGATGTTTGTGCAGGGGACGTCGTAGCGCAACTCAAAACGAGCGCAAGCGCAAGGACCAACGAAATCCGCGTATTATTTATTGAGGCAGTCAAGAAACCTATCGCCTATCCTTGAATTAAATATCTATTGCAGTTTGAAATTGTCAGGTTGGGGCTTAACCGGTGCAACTTGATCGTTGCTCGGCTGCGCACCGGGCATCTTATTCTGCTGTTCGACAGTCAACTTTTGTACCGCCGCCTTTTCCCGATCACCGTCCGCTTTTCGATTGAGCCGGTAATATACAGAAGCTAGCAACACACGAGCCTCAGAGAACTCCGGAAATTCCCTGGCCACGCCTTCGAGTAGGGGCAAGCCATCATTTAGCTTACCCAGGGAAACGTAAACTGCAGCCTGATGGTAACGAGCGTACTGATCGCGCGGCCGCAGGTGAATTGCGCGAGCCAGGTATTGAGAGGCTTCCTCAAACTGTTTATCCTGCCGGAGCAACACGCCCATGAAAAGATTGGCGTCAAAATCATTTTGATTTTGTTCCAACTCAGCCTGGTAAGCCGTCTTGGCTCGCGTAGTGTCGCCCATTCGCATGAGCGCGCGACCATACCAGGCGTGGAGTGTTGGCAGCTTGGGATCTAATTGAATCGCTCGCTCGAGTTCCCTGATTGCACCGTGGCCATCATCAGCCAGCAACAAGATCGAGCCCAGCAACAGATGGGCCTGGGCGGAATCTTCGTCGTGAAACATCTTATCAATCAACAGTTGGCCACGGCTTAGCTGACCGTCACCAATTAGTGCGCTCCCCAACAAGAAAGCAACTGTCCGATTATTCGGGTCAGCATCCGCTAGCGGCGATAGCGACTCAATAACTTGCTTGTAGTTGCCCAGTCGAACCTGGCAGTCAGCGAGCAGCAATACGCCGTTCGGACGTTGCGGTTGGTCGGCAGCCACAGCAGCGAGAAATTTTGCGAACTCATCTGCTGCTTCGGCAAACAGTGCGCCCTTGTAATAGGCGAGGCCGAGATTGAAACGAATCGTCTCATTACGAGGATCGAGATTTAGGGCCTGCTTATATTGCCCAATTGCGTCTTCATAACGCCCGAGTCGCGAATATGCCGCGCCGAGATTTGACCGCACATCAACTCTCTGCGGGTACTTCGCGAGAATCGATTGGTAACCGCGAATTGCTCCTTCTATATCCCCGGCCTGGTGCAGCTGCGTCGCTCGCGCAAAGGCTTCGTCGACCTCGTTCACCCCGTTTTGCGCAGCGGCTCGCCCTGCAAATGCGCACAGCGCACACGCAAGGAGTATTACCAACAAGCCTTTGTTATTAACCATTTTTGACTTTCGGGAGACGGGGCAACAATTGTGAAGCAGTATACAACATCGGTGTCTTTGATTTCCAAAGTCAACGGGTCAGAAAAGCCTCATAAATGGCCGCATTTTCGGCGACTTGACGCGACGTCGCGCGATATCACCAGACCACCTTGCAGTTGCTCATGATTTGCTAACTGGTCGCCAGTGCACAGTTGGTTGGATGTTGGACTTTGCCTTTGTGCGACGCTCCCTGGGGCGATTTGCTCGCTTATTGTGCCACTGTGAAATTAGTTGAGCGACTCGCACTGTTGGTTCCATCACCAACGGTCACCTTCAGCTCATAGGACCCGGGTTGGAATTTATCGAGCGGGAAGGAACTTGCATACTTAATCTGCCCTTGTTGGTCCGGGGTTGGCAGTTTCCCGGACGTCTTACCGAGTGTTCGATTGTTTTGCAAAATCTCCAGGGTGAGCTGTAGCGAAGCGGTGGAACCCCGGGCCGGCCAGACCGTGAAGAAGTAGGCGAGCTGCTTCGCGACGGATTTGAGAACGGGTTCGCCGAGGTTTGGATAAACCAGCAATTCACCGAAATGGAACGGCTGATCGCGTTTTTGTTCCTCCGGTGTCAACTGCTCCGCCCGTCTTAATACCGATACACTACTGAGCCGCGGCTTCGTTTCATCCAGGCCCGGGATTTCGAGAGTGGTCTTGCGGGCCGTTACCTTCTCAGATGGTCCATCATAGGCAATCAATTCTACGGTGTACTTACCCGGGCTGAGTTGCGCTTCGTGGTAAAAGAGCACGTCGCCTTTTTTCGCAGTGGTGAGCTGGTCTAGTGGACCATTCAACGTATAGTGATGGCTAAGTTTTTGGACTACCTGGTTCGATTGATCCAGCACCAGGGCGACAATTGAAAAGTCCGTATTGTAGGTCTTGCCGTCACTTCCCTGGGAGAATGAGAAGGCAGACAGCGGTGCCTCAGCTAGCATAAGCGACAAGCCTGGCCTACTTGATTCAGGAAAACTCAAGGCGGACCCGCTAAAGGGAAACGCCCGTGAATTAGGGTCCAAGTTTCGCGCGGCGGCAATGACTGGAGCTTCGTAATCGAGAACTGGAAGCTGCCCTACCGAGTCGATGGCATAGTATCCCTTGCGCGTCTGTATCTCGAGACTTTCCCGGCTAAGCTTCACGCTGATCTGACGAAACTTTCCGTTGTAGTCTTCATTCTTAGGGATGTACGTCACCATGTAATACCCGTGCATATCATCGTTGATACGACGGAGTCCCATGGTGAGATCGTTAGTATCGTGAATGAGAAAGCCGCCGGTCTGGTCTGCCAGTCGGCCGAGGCCACTTCGCGGATCAAACGTCAGTAGCTCTTCGTTTCTTTCCAGGGCCTTCATATAAGGACCACTGGACATGCGGTCATTGCCCCGACTCTGTTGCGCGATTCGCTGAGCGGCCAGGGTGTTGAGCTCGCGAGCCGCCTCGCCGGTCCCACTCTCCGTCCGCAGGCCTGCGGCATCAATCGCATAGATGCTCACATTGGCGCGATTGGCGGCGCTGATCACCGCCGGGAACTTCTGCTGCACGGAAGTCGGAAGTTTCAAGCCCTCGGAGAAGAAGATGATTGTCTTGCGGCCGGGCAGGTTCCGCATCGGGTTAATGACAGCCAAGAGCCCGTTAATCGTGGCAAAGCCCTGCTGGTCTCGTTCCAAAGCTTCAAACTGGGTGATGATGTTCGACTCCATCTGCAGCAGCGCTTGCTCCTGGGCTGCTGCTCCAGCAGCCTGGCCCGCAGCTGCGGCGCCGGCACTGTCGCGACCTCCGCCTGCGCCGGTTGCGGCGGAGACTGAAGAGTCAATCTGCTGATCCAACACAATGCTGCGATCGGAAATGTCGCGTCCTCGCTGGGCACTGGAGGTGTAAGTTGAACCGAGAGCACTCGTCGCATTATCGATTGCCGCCTTTACTAATTCCGTATTGTCGGTGAATTGCTGTAGCGTGCTCAAAGACTGATCGATGCGGAACACTCCGGTGTAGTCGCCACCGGCCATCCCTTCCTGCGCATAGGCGATGCCGGCTTTCTTGGCCAGCGACCGGGCCTCGGGCGAAAGGCGATCAAATACCAGTGCGGTCACTCCGGGAGTCGTGCGAGTTGGCGTGGGCGGTGGTGTGGTGGGCGCAGGCTGAGTCTTATTCTCTTTTCGCTCCGAGTTGCGGGGCGCCTCGGCCGGCGCGGCTGGGCCTTCGCGATTTACGAAACGAAACGACGCAATTTTCTGGCTCACGCCATCCTCGAACACTTCAAAATCGGCGGCGCTCAAATCTTTTACCGGGCGGCCCTTTTTGTCCTTGACGACAATGTCGAGTCTGACTTCATTAGTGCGGACACGAATCACTTCATCCTGATTCTGCGGCGTTTGACCGCCGGTGCGATTGAGGGTGGCAAGACCCAGCACAATCGCCAGAAGCAGGCTCACAAACTGTTTCATTACCTTAGGCTCCTTGTTCTCGATTACTTACTACAGGACAAAAATCGGGTCCACGCACTGACACTGTTGGCTAGTTCATCTTTTAGACGACTGGGCTTTAAGCTTCTTCTCAAGTTCTTTGGCGTCGTTTACATACTCGCCCTTGGGGGCTTCATCCAGGTACGCTCGTACGGAGCGAAAAGCTTCTGCCGAGTCCCCGCGGCTCACATAGATTCGAGCCAAGTGATAGTGAGCAGCAGTGCACTCCGCCCCACCCATCACTAATGATTTCATTAACTCCTTCTCGGCTGACACCAGGTCGCCAGACTCCAGCAGAGCCACACCAAGCCACAGGCGGGCCACCGGGCGGCTGCTGTCGAGCACGATGGCCTGGTTCAACTGAGCAATCGCTTCCGCGTAATCCTTCCGCTCGACGCGAACGAGACCGAGGTTGAATTTTGCGTTGAAGTTCTTTGGATCGTTCGCTAGCACCATTTGAAAGTTCTTTTCGGCCTCGTCAATCCGCTTCAACTTGAGAAATTGAGCGCCCAGGTCATTTCGCGCTGCGAGGTACTCGGGGTAAATGGAGAGCGCCTTTTCAAAATAAGTTGCCGCAGTTGCCACGTCGCCCTTGTTTACCGCCTTCAACCCCTGCTCATATTCCTTCCTGGCCGCACTTGGAACTGCTTGCCGCAACTCCGCCACTGAGACCACTCTGGAAGTATTGTAGGAGTAGTGTAATTTCTTTTCCCGCAACTGGAGATTGAGTTCTGCAACTATGCCGCGACCAAGCGCAATCTGTTGCTCGGCAGCCTCAAAGTCATCAGTCTCCGCGCGCACGTAATAGACTCCTTCACTGAGATTATCGAAGCGAAACTCACCGTGCTTGCCAGTAAAGCGAGTGAAGAGAACCACCTGGCTATTCCGCACCGTGATCTTGACGTATCGCTCTGCTTCAAATCCGGAGGGCAGTGACACGCGTCCTTCAATCACTGCGTTGTTAGTATCCGCGGTTCTGTATTTCGAGTCAGTCTCAATTTGGCCCTGGGTGCGTGACGTCCCCCCGAGCGCCAGGAAGAGCGCTAACGCCAGCGAAGCTCGAACTATCGTTCTCATGAGCGCCTCCACTGCCGATTAAGTGCGTTGCTGTTCAAGCATCAACGCTTGGCCAGCGGCGCCGCTAAAGTAGTGAAGCTTTCCTTCTCCTCAAGCGGGAGACAATTAGGGGAGGCTCGTATTCTACCTCTAACCTTGCTCAGTTTCGATCTGCGAGCCGTGTGAATCTGGATTCGTAAAAGGCATCGGCGCGAGAGGCGATTTTGTCGCCGCTCGCGCCGCTGTAAGTGATCCACTCTTGAGCGGTTAGGCTTAGAAGTAGAACTTGAATGCGAATTCTACAATTCGCCGACCGTGCTTGTTTACGATCTTACCAAAGTTATTGAGAGTGGTGTCATCGTAATGGAAGCCTTTGGTCGGATCGCAAGTGTTACCACTAGCGGTACCGCCAGTTCCATTAGGCACATTCGGGACGGTCACATTGCAAACCGTGTTGAGTGTCAGATAGATATCACTGGAGCCTAACCCGCCGGTCGGACTGATTTGAGTTGGATAGGCCTGGTTGAATACGTTGAATAGGCCGGCCCGAACCTGGAACTTCTTCGACTCGCTGAAGTTGAAGTTCTTGAAGAACGAGACGTCGAAGTTACTCCGGGTCGGCGTTCTGAGGTAGAAAGGCGGCTGAGACGGTCCAGTGTTCGGGAACGTCGGAATCTGCAGTTTACTGAGGTCAAACAGCTTATCACCGACAGCGCCGCCGCCACTCGTCGCCGGATTCCCCACGTAGATTGGCGTCACCGCACCTGAACTCTGACCTTGTACGTTGAACGCATCGCTACCAAACCACGCCGTCGCCTGGCCGGCTCCAGCTATATCACCGCTAA
>DATFRK010000808.1:0-7185 GCA_035263325.1 Pyrinomonadaceae bacterium
AAGAGACCCGGGATGTTAGCGGCAGTGGGCATCGTGACGCTCCTTTTCACCAACCACCTTAAAGATACCCTGCCATCCAAGATGCCTTCAAGGGGCGGTAAGATGCTTTGGGTTTCACGTCCGCTGCCGGGGTAGCGTTCCAAAAAGCAGAGGCAGGTGGAGTAGCGCTCAAAACGGCTGCAGTTGAAAGCTCACCCCAACCGCACGAACACAACTATTGCTCGTGCTGATACCGATCAATGTTGCTCCTGCCTCGGCGTAGGCGCGAACATTCTCGAGGGTAAGGCCATTACCTGCACACTCCACGGTAATTGCCGGTGCAATTTCACGCGCCACCGCACATAAACGCTCGACTGCCTCAGGTTCCAGGTTCTCGAGCAACAGTCCGTCCGCCCCATTACTTGCCGCTTCCTTCGCCTCTGCTTCATTGCCCACCTGAGCCTGGATCTTATGGAAATTCCCCACCTGCTCTCTTGCATTCTTCACACACGCCGCAATTCCGCCCGACACTGCTGCGTGGTTGGTAGTGATCACGACGCCGTCATCCAGTCCGAAGCGGCTATTGCGCCCGCCACCCAGCACGACGGCGTATCTCTCCAGCAGTCGCATACCCGGAGTGGTCTCGCGAGTGTCAATTATTTGAGCCTGGGTCCCGGCCACCGCCTGCACAAACTGACTGGTTATGGTCGCCACTCCCGACAGCCGCTGAATCAAATTCAGAGCTACCCTTTCGCCAGCGATGAGCACATCCGCAAAACCCGAAGTGCGAGCAATTACCTTCCCTGCTTCAACTGCTTCACCATCGGACACAAAAGCCTCGAGTTGCTGCTGCGGATCGAGCGTAAGAAAAACCTCTTCAGCGGCTTCGAGGCCGGCAACGATCATCTTTTCCCGAGCGACAAAACGCCCTCGCGCTCGAGTATTGCGGGCGATGATCGCCTGGCTGGTGATATCGCCGCGTCCCAGATCCTCGCGCAGGAAGGTAGAAATCTGCGCATAGAGCGCGCCCTCATCAAACCAGTTCATTGGAGGTTCTCGATTGTCTGCTGCAGTTGTGAGGTTTGCCCGGCTATCTCCGCCAACCGCTGACGCACTTCATTCACTCTCTCAGCCGGCGCCCGATCGACAAAGTTCGGATTGGCGAGTTGCGCTTCAAGTTTGACTGCCTCGGCCTGAAGTTTCTCCTGTTCCCGGCGCAAGCGCTGCCGCTCCTGTTCGAAGTCAATTAGCCCTTCCAGCGGCACCGCTACTTCAGCGCCGCCACTCAACACCGCCCGGGCAGACGCTTTAGGAGCATTCAGCGTCTCATCGATCGACACCTCAGACGCACGCACGATGCGGGAGATCTGTTCCTGCGCCGCGGCATAAACCTTTCTTAATCTCTGATCCGGCGCGGCAACCACAACCGGCACACGTTCGCCAGGTTTGATATTCATCTCCGAGCGAATGTTACGCACCCTGGAGATCAATTCGATAATCGCCTGCATTTCCCACTCGGCCGCTTCATCAATCAGCGACGCAACGCCTTCCGGATAGGCAGCTAACATGATCGTCGGTGCGGCACCGGCATACGCGGGATGTAACATTTTCTCCGACGCACCAGGCAGGCGTTGCCACAATTCCTCAGTGATGTATGGCATAAACGGATGCAGCAGACGCAATGCTTGCTCGAGTACCGTCAACAGGCGTGAGCGAGCTTCGTTTCGCTGCGCACTCGACGTTTCCGCTGCCACATCATTCTTGGTGAGTTCGATGTACCAGTCACAGAAATCGTCCCAGAAGAAGTGATAGAGAGTTTGCACGGCCTCGTGGAATTGATACTCAGCGAGCGCGTTGCGAACGTCGCGCGCGGTACGGTTAAGACGAGAAATGATCCAGCGATCATGTAGCGCCAGGTTAGGTGTTTGCAGGAGTGCCGGATTGACTTCGGCAGCTTCTGAATAAAGCAGACAGAAGCGGGCCGCGTTCCAGATCTTGTTGGCAAAGTTACGATAGGCCTCGACTTGTTTCTCATTCCAACGAGTATCGGTGCTACCCACCTGGGCCAGGGTAAGCCGCGTCGCGTCCACACCATACTTCTCAAAAACAAGGATCGGATCAACGCCATTCATCTTTGTCTTTGACATGCGTTGCCCCTGGCTGTCCAGCACTGTGCCAGTAATGAACACATCGTCGAACGGCTCGCGACCCATGAACTTGGCGCCCATCATCACCATGCGTGAGACCCACAGGAAGATGATGTCGCGCGCGGTCACCAACACGGAGGAGGGATAAAAGGTCTGCAGATCTTCGGTCTTGTCAGGCCAGCCAAGGGTTGAGAACGGCCACAGCCCGGAAGAGAACCATGTGTCGAGCACATCCTCGTCCTGCGTCAACTCACCGGTGCCGGCCTTTGTGCGGGCCTCCGCTTCGGATCTGGCCACGATCACCTCGCCCGTTGGCGTGTACCAGGCAGGAATCTGGTGGCCCCACCAGAGCTGCCGCGAGATGGTCCAATCGCGCAGGTTTTCCAGCCAGTTGGTATAGACCTTTTCGTAAGGCACCTCGGGCACAATCCGTGGCTTGTGCTCGTTCTCCATCAATTCGAGGGCGAGATCGCGAAGACGATCCATGCGCATGAACCACTGCATCGAAATCAGTGGCTCAATCACCGCCTTGCAACGTTCGCATTTCGAGATCGAGAACTCGTAGTCAACAACTTTCTCGAGCAGACCCAGACGCTCAAACTCTTCCACTACCTTTTCGCGCGCCTTGTAACGATCTAAACCCGCAAAATCAGTACCAGCCTCGGGCGTCATCTTAGCGAACTGATCAATGACGACCACTTGAGGCAAGTCATGTCGCACACCCATTTCGTAGTCGTTCGGATCATGAGCCGGAGTTACTTTGACAGCACCGGTGCCAAAGGCAGGATCAACAAATTCATCTGCAATCACCGGGATCTCGCGGTCGGTGAGCGGCAGCCGGATCAATTTGCCGATCAGACCGGCATAGCGTTCATCACCCGGATGGACAGCAACGGCCGTGTCGCCCAGCATTGTCTCCGGCCTGGTGGTGGCAACTGTTAACTTATGCTCGCTGTCTTTGAGCGGGTATTGCAAATAGTAAAGCTTTCCTGCCTGTGGTAATTTCTCCACCTCAAGGTCTGACAACACAGTTTGATCGCGCGGGCACCAGTTAACGATGCGCTTGCCGCGATAGATCATGCCGTCCTCGTAGAGTCGCACAAAGACCTCACGCACAACCCGGGAGAGGTCTTCATTCATCGTGAACTTCTCGCGCGACCAATCGACCGAGGCACCTTCGCGACGCATTTGCCTGGTTATCTGTCCGCCCGATTCCTGCTTCCACTGCCAAACCCGCTCGACAAACTTCTCGCGTCCCAAATCGTGACGAGTCTTTCCTTCTTCCTTGAGGGCCCGCGAAACCATCAACTGCGTGGAAATGCCGGCGTGGTCCATACCCGGCAGCCACAGCGTGCGAAAGCCAGCCATTCTCTTGAAGCGAGTCAAGACATCCATCAACGTATGTTGCAAGGCGTGGCCCATGTGCAATGAGCCGGTTACGTTTGGCGGCGGAATCATGATCGAAAACACCGGAGCGTTCGGGTCGCGATTGATCTCCGGCGCAAAAAAGCCCTGCGCTTCCCAACGATCGTAATGGTTCTGTTCGGCTTGTTTAGGGTCGTACTGTTTCGGGATATCCATCGTCGCTATCATAGTTTGCCGTGGTAGTTTAGGGCGAAGTCACAAAGTTGGAATAAGCGTACAGTCTACGTCACAAAGGCTCGCTGCGCATCTATCGAGAACCCGGAGCGGTAGCGACGGAATGCTGCGGTCAAATTGTTGATCGGTACAATTTCTTAGCTGACCGTAGCATCCCGTCGCTACTGCTCCGGGTTCTCGATAAAAAAGCAGGTGACCCGTGGGTCACCTGCTTCCCTGCTGCAAAACTGAGGCGCCGGTTACTTGGACTTTGATTCCATTTCTTCCAACCGTCGCTTGATCAACAACTCCGCCAACTCCGGCACGACTTCCCAGGCAATCTCCTGCACAACTTTTTCGGACAGCATCTCCACGGCTCTCCGGGCAATGCGATCGATCATCTCTTGCGACAGTTGTACGGGGAGCTGGTCACCTGCTTTCACCTGATCGGCCAAGGTGAGGCCAACCGGCGTTACCGTATCCAGCGTTGAAGCAAACTTATCCGCGGCTTCTCGATCTTCGTAGGCTTCCGCCTTGTACGAGCGCAACGTATCGCTCAGCACCTGTGGCTGGTAGCCGAACTGTTGTGAGTCTACCGTCAATCTTTCCGACACTTTAGGTTCAATGAAAGCCGGTATCGCGCCGTAGGCAGCGGGCTCGTAAGCAGGAGTTTGGACGGGCGCCGGAATATCAAGTTCCAAAACGGCGTCGTCGTCTGCCGCTGCGTGGATTGGTTCTAATTCGCCGACTTCCAGGACTGAGTCTGATCCGTCAACATGAGTTTCCACGCCCGCTTTCTCCCTCTTTTCCGCGACCTTGGCGGTTGCTGTCGCCAGAGCTGCCGATTCTGTGTCCCAGGTGGGTGCCTGCGATTGTTGATGCAAATCGCGCGTGTCAGCCGTGCTGATCTTTATCTCCTCGGTGGTAAGCCTCGCGGCCGCCGCCGCTTCGGCTCCGGCTTTTGGAAGTTCAGCGGTTGGCACCTCTTCTTCATCGGGAGGCCGGTTAGAGACCAGCGCCCCCACTCTGTCGATCAGGCGTCGAATCGATTGAAATGGCTTCGTCAAAATGTCATCCGCGCCAACTCTGCGCGCCTCCGCTTCGTCGAACGGCTCAAAGGAGCCAACGAGGAGCATAACAGGTATATGCTTTAACTTCTCGTTTTCTTTGATGTACCGGCAGACCTCGTAGCCGTTCTTTGCCGGCATGAAAACATCCGCCAATACTATATCCGGAGCAACTTCCTCGAGGTGATCGATCGCCTCCTGGCCATTTCCAAAAGCAACTACTCTTACGCCCTCGTCCGCGAACGTAAGGTCTATAACTTTCTGGATGGTTACCGAATCGTCGGCGAGTAGGAGTTTGCGTCCAGCTAGCAAAGCTATTCCCTTTAGCTGAAGTGAGCACCATCGGCGGGCCTAGGTTGTCTTGCACGGATGGCGCCGGGGCATGTCAGAAACGAGGTGGGCTCATGAAAGAGGCCACAGAAGAAACCTAACACCCACGGTAACAGGCAGTCAAGAGTTTAGTTTTGCAAGTTTTAAAGCCCTCTACCTGTAAGTGTGGAGGACTCTCCGGCTATTTCCGAGGCTCATCAACTTCGAGGCATAAGACAGGCAGCGCTGACAAGAAAAACCGGGGGTTTCAAAAGGGGCGAAATCCTCACAAGTACTGTGTGAACTGGACTTAGGCGGGTCCGTTAGTAAGGTTCCAGCTTGCCAGGGTTAGGTGGCGGGCTGGCCGCCGTCCCCAGGGAACGGGTAACGATAATGTCGTCTGCAGTGTCCGGTTTGCCATCAGGACCCACTGAGCGGAGCGTAAAATGACCTGTTTCTCCTTGATATTGATAAGGATTGTGCCACGGATCCACCCGGATGACCCGACCGAGATAACGGGGGCTGAGATGGTCAATCAGCACGGATTCTTTGTCAGAAACGACAAACGAGCCGCGGATTCGACTGTAGGCCGCGAGGGCGCCGGCAACCGTGTTTAGCTCATCAGTCGCCCTGGCTCGCTTCACCGCATCGATCTGGGCAGTTAGTCCCTCCAGGCTCACCCAATCGCGGTTTCCGGTGCGCAAAGCAACTACCCGCCAACCGGAAGAGTCTTTGCTGAAACGAAAGTCTGCCTGCACCAGCGCGACTGCCAGGCCATAAACCTCCGTTCCCAGGGGCAATCCGAGATCTGACACCGACTTGATTCTGACGGCGTCGGACGGAAGATTCACTCCAAAGAGGCTGGCGACAAGGCAACGCGCGTGTTTGCCCTCAAGGCTGGATCTTGAAATTATTCGACCCAGTTGATCGAGCTCGGCACAATTGTTTTTTGGCAGTTCAAACTGCGCGGCCTGGGCAATCACGTCCAGCTCTTCCCAGCGATCCTGCCCGGTTCTAATCTCATTAATGCGCCAACGACCAGAACTCTCATGCGTGAAACGAAAGACCAATTCCAACTCCGCCGTGGCTTCCGCAGTGTTAGAGCCCGTACTACGAACTTGATCAACTCGTACGGCATGGCCTGGTAAGGACATTCCCTCCATCTTAGCGATCAACTTGCGTGCTTGTTTTTCACTTAAGGCGGCCTGCGCATTCGTCGCTGTGAACGCGAACAGCAGGAATAACAGGTAGGCCGGAAACTGCGATCTTAAGCTCATTGGGAGATGTCTTTGCCGATCAGCATCTGAAGCAAACAGGATCGCCGGATCATCACCGGCAACAGTATTCGCGCCCTTGACTATCAACTCCGCCGCGCCGTCTTGTGTCGCCATGATTCTACTTGTTAACCCACGCTTCAAACTTCAACTGCGCGGCAACTCTCGCCTGCCTGCGTCGAGAGATCCGCCGCGAGCTTAATTGCCGCCACCATGCTCGAATGTTCGGCCAGTCCTTTGCCGGCGATGTCGAAAGCGGTCCCGTGATCAACGGAAGTTCTGATGAATGGTAATCCCAGCGTGACGTTCACTGCCTCCCCGAAGGAAAGACATTTAACGGGAATCATCGCCTGGTCATGGTAACACGCAATCACGGCGTCGAATTCTCCACGTGAAGCCCGCAGGAAAACTGTATCAGCAGAATAGGGTCCCTGGACATTAATGTCATCGCTGCGGCAAGCCTCAACGGCCGGAACTATTTCGGAGGCCTCTTCAACTCCAAACAATCCGCCTTCGGCTCCGTGGGGATTCAAAGCGGCTACTGACAATCGTGGTCGCTCGATACCCCAACGCTGAAGTTCGCGATTCGTGAGATTGATGACCTTCACCAGTCGATCGCGTTCCACCAGTCTGATTGCCTCGGACAATGGCACATGAGTAGACAACAGCACGATGCGGAGGTTGGCCGCGACAAAAGCCATGGCGTACTCCTCAGCCCCGGTTAGGTGCGCCAGGAACTCCGTATGGCCGGGAAAACTATAGCCACCAAGAAACAGCGCTCGCTTGTTGATGGGTGCGGTGGCAATCGCATCAACATTTCCCGCCGCACAC
>DATFRK010000809.1:0-2126 GCA_035263325.1 Pyrinomonadaceae bacterium
CCGCTGTTTCCCACCAGTTCTCATAAGGGCATGCCGAATAAGTTCAACCTCAAAGCGACGCACCATCGTGTGCAAACTCAACTCTGATTCTGCCGCTGCGTGGCCTGGCTCGGTTAGGTAATCAAGTTGGTTCAGCAGCGACCTGATCAATATCTTCAATGCGTCAATGCGATCTAGTTCTCGGGTAGGTTCATGCTTAGCCACCTGCGTCGGAGCAATTTGCATTATTGAGCGACGCGTGCTCGCTTCATTAAGATCACAGGCCGGGCGTTTTGCCGCCGTCTGATCGACTTGTAGCGCGGTCCTCATAACCCCGGAAATCCCACCCAGTGAAAAACTCCAAGCTGGGCAGGGTCGAAAGTGATACTAACAGCAATTGGCCCTAGCGCCAGCGCCATTTTTCGCTAGACGGGCAGTACCAATTTTTTCTAATATGCCTTACCCCGGACGCCTTAGCGACACAGTCATGTCTAAACACTTAACGGCAGCACCGTTCGCTTCAGTTCCGTTGGAAGAGTCGTCGTCCACGCCTCTCTATTACCAGGTGTATCAACGTTTGCGCTCGGCGATTCTGTTTGGACAGTTGTCACCTGGCACACGTTTGCCGTCGACTCGCCAGATGGCCAACGATCTTGGTGTTTCCCGCAACACGCTGTTGAGCGCGTTCGACCAACTGACCGCCGAAGGTTATGTGGAAGGAAAGGTGGGCGCCGGCACTTTCGTCTCGCCCACGTTGCCTGAAGACCTGCTCGAGGCACGACTCAAGCCGAAGCCAGTTCAGCACATCGAAATGGACCATCGCCCGCTGTCGGAGCGTGGCAGAGTGATCGCCAGAACCGCCATGACTGTTTCCGGTCCGGTTGGGAAGGCCCGTCCCTTTATCCCGGGCACACCGGCACTCGATCAATTTCCGATGTCGCTGTGGTCTCGTTTGCTAATGCGACACTGGCGCGACGAGTCGCGCGATCTATTGAATTACGGTCCGGCCGCAGGCTATGGACCACTACGTGAGGCAATTGCCGCTTACCTTGGTCCATCGCGCGGAGTTCAGTGCAACCCGGATCAGATCGTGATCGTTTCGGGCACCCAACAGGCGCTGGATCTGGCAGCCAGAGTCCTCATCGACAGCGGGGATTCCGTACTGGTTGAGGAATACTGTTACAGCGCTGCCCAGGCCGCCCTGGTTGGCGCGGGCGCGACGTTGGTCCCGGTACCGGTCGACGACGCTGGCCTGGACATTTCAGCCATCGCGACCACTCACTCGAGTGCACGGGTGGCGTATGTCACCCCCTCACATCAGTATCCATTGGGAGTCACGATGAGTCTGTCGCGACGGTTGGCCTTGCTTGACTGGGCCAATCGAGCGAGTGCCTGGATCTTGGAAGATGACTATGACAGCGAATACCGTTACGTAGCGCGACCACTGGCGGCTCTGCAAGGCCTGGATAAGAGTGGCCGAGTTATTTATATCGGCACTTTCAGTAAAGTGCTCTTTCCCTCGTTGCGCATCGGCTACGTAGTTGTACCTCCTGACCTGGTGGAGGCGTTTGTCACCGCACGCGCGGCGGCGGGTTGGTGTTGTCCCACAATCGATCAAGCAGTGCTTGCTGATTTCATCGGCGAAGGCCACTTCACCCGTCATATCAGGCGGATGCGTTCGATTCATGCTGAACGACAAGCCACGCTGCTGGAGACTCTGCAACGCGAGGCCGGAGACTTACTTGGTATTGCGAGAACCGATGCCGGCATCCACGTGCGAGCGCTCTTACCAGATCACCTGGACGACAAAGAAGTCGCAGCCGAGGCCCTGGCCCAGGGAGTCGTTGCGTATCCGTTGTCAGCTTTCTATCTCGGACAACCCAACCAGGCGCGGTCGGGCCTGGTTCTGGGTTACGGTGCATACAACGTGCGGCAGATTCGCGAAGCTGCTCGCAAGTTGGCAGTTGCAGTGAAAACTGTAGCGCGTGCGAATACCCGCGACGGGCGCCCCCTTCGACATTCAGTTATCTAATAAGATCAGTCTCCTCAATCTCAGACTACTAGCGGCGAAAGCTGCAGCTGTGCCGCAAAAGCCAAGGACCAAATAAGAAACCAGTCCAAGGATCGGGACACTGGCTGGATGCGCC
>DATFRK010000810.1:0-3964 GCA_035263325.1 Pyrinomonadaceae bacterium
GGCGCGTTACCTGGTATCGCAAGGCGCGGGTCCGGGGGTGCGGATCGGTGTTCTCGCCGAGCGCTCCATGGAGATGGTGGTGGGCCTCTTGGCGATCCTCAAGACGGGCGGCGCGTACGTGCCGCTGGATCCGAGCTATCCGCAGGAACGCCTGGAGTTCATGATCAATGATTCGCGCTTGGGTGTACTGATCACTACGCGGAACCTCGAAAATCACCTGCCAAAGTCTGCCGCTCATGTGGTTTGTCTGCAGGACCAGGCTGAATTGATTGCCCGTGAAAGCGTTGAGAATCTTGCGAATGAGGCGAAGGATTCTGACGTCGGCTACGTCATGTACACGTCGGGCTCAACCGGTACGCCAAAGGGAATCTGCATCGAGCAACACTCCATCGCGCGCCTTGTTATCAACAATGAATACTTGCAGATGGGGGCGACCGATGTACTAGCGCAGGCTTCGAATGCATCGTTCGACGCGGCCACCTTCGAGATCTGGGGCGCACTACTTAACGGCGCCCGACTCGTCATTCTGCAGAAGGATGTGGTCCTGTCACCACGTCAGTTAGCTGCGGCGATTGAACAAGAAAAGATCAATATAGTCTTTCTTACTACCGCCCTCTTCAATCAGATGGCGGCCGAGGTGCCGCAAGTATTTCGCGCTCGAGGCGTGCTGTTTGGCGGTGAAGCAGTCGATCCGCGTTGGGTTCGCGACGTGCTTGAAAAGGGGCGACCCGAACGCTTCCTGCACGTCTACGGACCGACGGAAAGCACCACCTATGCCTCCTGGCATCTCATCGAGGATCTCGCAAGCACCGACACCACGGTGCCGATCGGCAAGGGCATCAGTGGCACTCAACTCTACCTGTTAGACGAATACCGTCGACCAGTTCCCGTAGGTGTGAGCGGGGAACTCTACATTGGTGGCGAAGGACTGGCTCGCGGCTACCTGGATCGTCCGGAACTTACCGCTGAACGCTTTGTTGATAGCCCGTATGGCAGACTGTACCGCACCGGCGACGTGGGACGCTATCGCGCTGACGGAGCCATCGAATTCCTGGGACGCGTCGACCACCAGATCAAGTTGCGCGGTTTCCGGATTGAACTGGGCGAGATCGAGGAAGTGCTGTTGCAGCATGCGGCCGTCAGCAAATCAGTGGTCATGCTGCGTGAGGATACGCCCGGTGACAAGCGGATTGTGGCCTATGTTGTGGCTGATAACGGAAGCGACACGGAGGATACCAAGGCAGAATCGAACAGCGCGCAGGTCGATGAGTGGCAGATGTTCTACGACGACTTGTATGGCCAGTCTGACCCGCAGGTTGATCAAACGCTGAACCTGGTTGGTTGGAATAGTACCTACACTGGTGAGTCGCTGCCGGCCGAGGAAATGCACGTTTGGTTGGAAGATACGGTCGAGCGAATTATCTCGTTAAATCCAGGCCGGGTGCTGGAGATTGGTTGTGGTACCGGTCTATTGCTGTATCGCGTCGCGCCTCATGCGACTCGCTATCTGGGCACAGATTTTTCCCGGGTAGTGCTCGGAAAGTTGCGCCATCAATTACAAAAGGAAGGAGAGCGACTGGCGCACGTCGAACTGCTTCAGCGACCGGCCGATGATCTTAACGGCATCGAGCCTGGCAGCTTTGACACAGTCATTCTCAACTCGGTGGTCCAGTACTTTCCGGACATCGAATACCTGGTAAGAGTACTTGAAGGTGCGGTGAACGCCCTGGCTCCCGGCGGGCGAATTTTCCTCGGTGACATTCGCAGCTACCCCTTACTGGAAACTTTCCATGCAGCGGTGCAACTGTGCCAGGCCGATGATTCAACCAGCCTGGCGGAGTTGTATAGCCGGGTGCAAAAAGAGGTTGCCCGGGAGAGTGAACTGACAATCGATCCCGCGTTTTTTACCGCCCTGCAACACCACCTGCCACAGATTACCAGCGTAGAGATTCTGCCTAAGCGCGGCGGCGCCAGGAACGAGTTGACGGAGTTTCGCTACCAGGTGGTGCTTTCGGTTGGCGGATCCCCAACGGCGACGCAGGAGATCAACTGGTCCAATTGGAAAAATTCCGGGCTCACCATTGCGACGCTGGCTGAGTTCCTGGCGACTGAACAGCCGGAGGCAATCGGTTTTACCAACGTGACGAACGCTCGCGTGGTCCAGGATCTCACTTTGTTGCGGCAATTGCGCAGTGCGAATGGTTCGGGGACTGCCGGTGAATTGCGCCAGGCAATGCAGGCGCCCACTTCGGACACAGCCGTTAATCCCGATCAGTTATGGGAATTGGGAAGCAAGCTGCCGTACGACGTGCGAGTTAGCTGGAGCCAACAAAGCGGCGACGCAGGTTTTGACGTGCTGATGCTGCGGCGCAACGAGCCGTTGAGTGAGTCAGCGCTTGCGCACCATGGATTTCCGCAAGCGCAGTTTAAGAGTGCGGGGTTGATCAGCAGCAACGGCTCGTGGTCGGGCTATGCGAATAAGCCTTTGCGCGGAAAACTATCGCGCCAACTGGGACCAGAGTTGCGGGAATACCTGGCTGAGCGACTGCCTGGATACATGGTGCCGGCAGCTTTCGTGACGTTGGCGGATTTTCCGCTGACGCCAAACGGAAAAGTCGATCGTAAATTGCTGCCTGCGCCCGATGAATCACGTCCCGAATTGGCCACGTCGTACCAGGCGCCAAGCACTCCGGTCGAGGAGGTGCTGGCAGGAATCTGGTCGCATGTCCTGGGAGTCGAGCAGATTGGGATTTCTGATGATTTCTTCGAGTTGGGCGGCCATTCATTGCTCGCCACCCAGGTTGTTTCGCGCATTCGCGAGAGCTTCCAAACCGAGCTGCCGTTACGAGCGCTCTTTGAGTCGCCGACTATTGCGTTGTTAGCTGAACGGCTTGAGCAAGGTCTCAAGGCGCAGACCGCGACCACCCTGCCAGCGATCGCGCGGCGCGCGCACCAGCAGCCACCGAGACTCTCGTGGGCCCAGCAGCGCTTATGGGTGTTGGACCAGCTCGACCCGTCCAGCACGGTATACAATTCGCTCCTGCCAATTCAGTTTGAAGGGCAACTCGATCTTCGGGCTTTGGAGCGAAGTCTGAATGAGATCGTGCGGCGCCACGAATCACTGCGCACCTCCTTCCCAGTCGTCAATGGCGAACCCATTCAACAGATCGCGCCCTCACTCGAGCTTGCAATACCGATCATTGATCTTACTGAGGCTGGTGATCAGGCCCTGACTATTGTGGCCAGCGCTTTTAGCCAGACCAGGTTTGACCTGGCGAATGGACCACTCCTGCGTACTCAGCTGCTCAAGTTGTCGGAGCAGCGGCATATGTTGCTGGTGGCGAAGCACCACGCGATCACTGATGGTTGGTCCATCGGTCTCTTTATGCGCGAGTTAGCGGCTTTGTACCAGGCTTATGTGAATGGCGCCCCCTCGCCGCTCGCTGAACTCTCTTTGCAATACGCCGACTATTCTGAGTGGCAGTGGCAGTATCTGCAGGGAGAAGTTCTGGATCAGCAACTCGAATACTGGCGCGACCGTTTGGCGGGAGCAACCGGAGTGCTTGAACTGCCGACGGACCATCCTCGTCCAGCCGTTGAGACATTCCGCGGCAAGACCCAGGCGGTTTTGATCACGGCCGACATTGCTGAACCGCTTAAGCAATTGAGTCGCGAAGAGGGAGTTACTCTCTTCATGACGTTGTTGGCCGCCTTCCAGGTGTTGCTGTCTAAATACACCGCGCAAACCGACATCGTGGTCGGTTCGGCGATTGCCAATCGGAACCGCGAAGAGATTGAGTCGCTAATTGGTTTCTTCGTCAACACCCTGGTCCTCAGAACTGATCTGTCAGGTGATCCCAGTTTCAGTGAGTTATTGGGCCGAGTACGAGAAGTCACGCTGGGAGCGTACGCGCACCAGGATGTGCCTTTCGAACGGTTGGTTGAGGAACTCCATCCGGTACGC
>DATFRK010000811.1:0-7645 GCA_035263325.1 Pyrinomonadaceae bacterium
CGAGACAAGATCAAGCAGACGGCCGCTCGTTTGGTTGCCACTCGCCGGGAACAATTGGCCGCGGCGGAAACGGAATTGAAGCGTCGCCACCAGGCGGTGGCCACTTGTCGCGATCAACAGGCCGCAGCGCAACAAAAGCTATTCGCAGAAGCACAAGCAGGAGTGGAGGCACACGAGCTGGTAATTCATCGTACTCATCTCTCTGACATACGAAGAATTGAGCAAGAACTAATGGCCCAGGTCGAGGAGCAACGAGCAGTCGTGGCCACCGCTAAGGATGAACTCGACAGGGCGATCACTGCCTTGATTGAGGCTTCCCGGGAAGTACAAGTTATCGAGAAACACCGTGAAGGCTGGCAGGAGAAAACAAGGCGAGAGGAGCAACTGCGAGAGCAAAAAGCGGGGGACGAAATTGGCGCTATTACTCACCGACAGAAACATGAGGAATAGATGCGGTGGCGAACTCTTCTCCAGCATGGCGGCCAAATGCTCAGAAACAAAGATCAAAGATCAAGCCATCTTCTAGGCATCCAAAAGTCCCTTCTCTTCCATCAACGTGCGCAAGTGTTTGATCGCTTTGGCATGCAACCGCGAGCCCCACGACTTCGAGACGCCTAGTTTTGCCGAGACCTCCACGATATTCAGATGTCTGAAGTAGATCTCGCTAATTACTTTGCGTTCATCATCAGGTAGGTCTTCAATCAGCGACCTCGTCAAACCGACTAACTCCTTGCGCTCAACCTTCTCCAAAGCACTTTCCCCACCATCCGCAATCTCCGGCAGATTCGTATCTTCCAACGACAGTAAATAGACCGGAATTAACGCATCGATAAACGACTGAGTGCCCGCGATCTCGTCGTCGACAGTCAAAGCAACGCCTGGGATCGCCTGTTCGTCGTCAGTGGCGCTTTGCAAGATGTCATTCGCCCGCGCGGCAAAACGGGAACGCGCATATTCAGACCGCGACATTGGCCCCATCTTGCGCAAACCGTCGTAAACAGCTCCCTTGATCCGGTAATACGCAAAGGTTTGAAAAGTAACCCCGTAGCGTGGCTCATAGCGTTCGGCGGCTTCAACCAGGCCCACGTTACCGCAGGCAATCAACTCGTCGAGTTCGATATGCGGTGGTAGCCCCCTTGCAACTTCCACCGCTAACACGCGTACGAATGGTCGATGTTGTTCAATGAGTTGTGCTCGATCCGCGGCAGTGAATTGTGAGGTTGAGGGTTGCATCACCTGGACGTCCTATTGCGAGAAGTGTCTTCAGACTCGATTAATGTCACCGTGCCATAGACATAATTTGCTTAGTTGAGTAAAAATTGAGGCGCTACCCGACAACAGATAAATAACCGCGAGGACACCAGGAAAGTTAGGCTTAATATCCCCCAACTGCGTAACTCTCTCCCTTCCGCTCGTTGACCGATATCGCGGCTACTCACACGCATGCTGTTCTGAGGGCAACTACTTTGGTCGGGTAGTTCTAAATGGGGGAAGGCATGATTATAGCTTACCGGATAACCAGGGGCGAGATACTACCCGTTGCTCCTCGCAAGCCAACGCGAAAAACTGCGGCAGTGTCTTATCGACGCGGCAAATTACTAATTATTGCCCTGCTGCTATTGACGCTGACCCTCATCACTGGCTGCCGCGCCACTACTTCACTCGCCACCGTCGCCGATGAGAGCGAAGCGATCGAAATCCTCAACGTGCTCCACGAAAATGGCATTGAGGCACACAAGGACGAGGTCGGCGAAGAGGGTGCCCGCCAGTGGCAGATCGTTTTGGAACAATCCTGGCTTGGTGGATCAAGTGAAGTGGCTATGGCCAATCAGGTGTTGCAAGACAATGGTCTTCCCCGCCCGAGTGATGCGAATAAGAAAGCTCCCTCAGAGAGTGGAGTGTTTGAGGACGAAGCAACCCGCAAAGCGCGTCAACTCAAGGAGCGAGAAATCGACTTGCAAAAGAAGATGCGCTTGCTACCCGGCGTTATCGGGGTGCAGATCAGCATTGTAGAACCAGAAGACTCTTCGATTAACATCAACCCGTACCCCTCAACGGCCTCAGTACTGATTGTCACTAAGGACGATCCACCGAACTTCAATCCCGATACTGTACGCGGCCTGGTAGCGCGAAGCGTGCCCAAGTTGAATCCGGAGAATGTGTACGTTGCGGTCACGACAAAGCCGGTTAGGCCGCTTCCGTGGCGCGAGTTTGGCGCCCAACGTCGTCATAAAGGATTGGATGCTATTGGCATCGGCATCATGATCATCCTCGCTTCCTCAGTAGTTGTTTTGCTGCTGCAGATGCGTCGTCAAAACCGGGAACTTTCCGAATTGCGTCAAGCTTTGGCCCTAAGAGACCAGGCAGACGAGCAACAGGAGGCCAGCGGTGAACCATTAAGCGGCGAACCGATGGAACCCGTCGGTGATGAAGCCACTCGATCTCTTAGAAACGCCTCAGTGACGCCGGCCCTGGACTCAACCTCGCAACGCGCGATTGGCAACACCTGATCGCGACAATTTTACTGGTGAGCCTCTGCCGCCAAATATTTGCGACGCCTTGAGGCAATTCAGGTTGGACCAATATGCCATTGACGCAAACCACGACTGACTCCGTTCGTCTTGAGACGCTACTGGCATTGGCGCTCTCGCAAAGATGGACAGCTGAAGTTGCCGTCGAAGCTGGCGAGCAATTAGACAGCCTTACCGGCGAGGCGAACCAACCAGTAGCCAGCGAAGAAAATGAATTACCGGAGCCATTGCAAACTCTCGGCACCACTGACCGGCGCCGTTGTAGCCAAATGTTGCGCCGCTACGCAGCGTTGACAAAACAGGAACAGGACCACTGGATAAATCAACGGCTCACTCGCATCCGGGCCAATACACCTGAACGAAACCGGAGATTGGTCGAAGATATTCATCCCGGTCAAATTGCCGAGGCACTGCGGGTAGAACCATCAGCCATTCAACTGCTGATATTGAACTCTTTGCCACCAACCCTCGGCGAGGTCGTTAAGAAAATTTTGCCACCTAACTGGTCGGGCGCTAATGGCCCCTCGTTGGCGCCGGAATTGGCCCAAGCAATCCGCTCCGCCTTCTTCGCAAAGTTTGTCGCCACTGAAGCGTTGGAAAAAACAACGCCGCTTGATCACTTGTCCGTGGTCGAGCTGGCCCGCCTGATTCGTCTGTTGGGGGTGCGCGAAACGGCAATTGCTTGCCGCGGCATTTCGGCGGTCGAAACAGTTACCGCTTTTCTGAAGCGCTTTTCGGCAGAAGATGCTTACGCCATCGTCTCTCATCTCGCCGTTCTCAAGACAGTTGATGACCAACGCGTCTCATTCGCCGAGCAACTTGCCCGCATGGCCCTGGGTACCACTTTTGACCAAGGGTCGGCGATGCTTGATCGTGCTGGTCTGGCCTTGCTGGGAATTGCTTTGCGAGATCATGACGTCCTGCGTAAGCGCCATACCGCGCAGAAGCTGCCGGTAGCAGCTGCGCGAGAACTTGAGTCGTTGCTGGCCAGTGATCGCACGGTTTGCGAACGAAGCCTGAAGCGCCAGATCGTCGAGGAAGCGGAGTCGCTAGCAGCTTACCTACACGCGAGTAGATTGCTCGTCGACGGAGATCGGCGAGGCGAACCGGCACTATCGAAAACCAAGGATTAGAACTATGAATTCCGCAAAGATCATCAAGCGCGCTACCACTAGTGTCCCACCTCTAAATGGCCCGGTAACCAAGCGGCAGGTTGTCGAAGCCAAGGTGGAAGCACAAAAAATCATAGCTAAAGCTGAGCAGGACGCCGCTGCCATTCGTGAAAATGCGACTGCGTTTGCTAGTGAGACGCGCGAAAAAGCCTACCAGGAGGGACACGAAGCCGCCTTGCTGGAATGGAACACACTTTTGTTGGAGGCCCATGATAAGCGTGATTATGCCCTGGCCACGGTCGAAGGCGACGTACTGCGACTGGCAGTCAAGATAGCCGGTAAAATTATTGGACGCGAACTCAAGCGTGATAAAGCCACCATCGCTGAAATTGTCGCCAATGCACTGCGACACGCGCGACGCAATGAGATGATCACCGTGAGAGTAAATCCAGCCGAACTGGTAGCGGTTGAAGCGAATCGCGAGAAACTCGATCCCGGTGGTCGAGCACACTTCATCGACATCGTTGGTGATCCACGAGTCAATGCGGGTGGCTGCATAATTGAAAGTGAATCGGGCGCCATTGATGCCCAATTAGAAACACAGCTCAGAGTACTCGAACGAGCGTTGTTGACTCGTACCGCGGGTGGTGGCGAGGGTCTGTAAGAGATCATCTTCAAATGCTTGATCTGCAAGGCTACATCGACGCGGTAGATTGGCTTTCACCAGTGGAGATGCGCGGTAGAGTTACCGCCCTGGTGGGTTTGTTGATCCGTGCCGCAGTCCCCGAGGCCCACATCGGTGAGTTGTGCCTGATCCGATCGCCGCGCCACGCCAAGGAGTTAAAAGCGGAGGTAGTAGGCTTTCATGGTAGTGAAATGATCTTGATGCCCCTGGGTGAGATCCAGGATGTCGCCATGGGCGCGGAAGTGATACCAACGGGAACGTCACTCAGTGTTCGAGTGGGCGAATCATTATTGGGCCGGGTACTCGATGGACTCGGCGTACCAACCGATGGGAAGGAACCACCGGAAGGACTGATCGATTATCCAGTCTCAGCGCGTCCGCCCGCACCCCTGCGGCGTCAACGGGTGACGCAAGCATTGCCGACTGGCATCAGAGTGTTGGATGGTCTGCTCACTGTCGGCGAAGGCCAGCGCATCGGCATCTATTCTGCCGCCGGCGTAGGTAAGTCAACCCTGTTGGGAATGTTGGCGCGCAATACTGCGGCTGACATCAACGTTATTGCGTTGGTGGGTGAACGTGGACGTGAAGTGCGCGATTTTCTGGAGTTGGATCTCGGGTCCGAGGGTCTCAAGCGCTCAGTAGTGGTGGTTGCCACTTCCAATGAACCTTCACTGGTCCGGCTTAAGGCTGCATACGTGGCCACGGCCATTGCTGAGTATTTTCGCGATCAGGGAAAGAGCGTGGTCTTCATGATGGACTCCGTGACCCGTTTCGCCAGGGCTCTACGAGAAGTCGGACTGGCAGCGGGCGAGCCTCCGGCGCGGGCCGGTTTTCCACCCTCAGTTTTTAGTGAGCTTCCGAAACTCCTGGAGCGAACTGGAAACTCCGATCGCGGATCAATCACAGCCTTCTACACGGTACTGGTCGAAGGCGATGACATGACTGAGCCCGTAGCCGACGAAACCCGATCAATCCTGGATGGCCACGTTGTGCTCTCGCGGTCACTCGCGGTATCAGGTCATTATCCGCCCATCGATGTCGGGCAATCAGTATCGCGCGTGATGGCCAACATCACGTCGGAAGCGCACCTGGAAGCATCACGCAAACTGCGAGAGGTGCTTGCTACGTATGAAGCACAGAAGGATCTGATTCTGATTGGTGCGTATAAGAAAGGTAGTGATCCCCGGACTGACTACGCCATTTCAAAACTTAGCGCGGTTAATGCTTTTCTCTGCCAGGGCACTCATGAACGAAGCGAAGCAACCACGACAGTCTCGCAACTGCAGCAACTTTTTTAATGAGGAGGGGCGTCACTCCGTGAGGCGTCGAAGATTTCGTGCATGTTGGGACGTCCCTCCGCAACTAATAACTTGATTTCGAGTTAACTTTACACTCTTCTTGGAAGAAGGTAGTCTAAACGCGATTCCCCCACATAACCTCTTGGCACTCTTCAATACGTGGGAGCCCTCAGCCAAGGATTACTGTCGAACGCTTAGCGTGAGCTGCTGTGCAAGCTGATTTGAGCTCTCGTAACCCGGGCGGAACGTCACCCCGGACCTCGCGTCTGGTGCCGTTTCTTGTTGCCTTGACAGTGTGTGCGTTTACCTCTGTCGTGTTGGGCTTTAGCGCCTGGTTTGCCTTCGGAAAAAATCCGGCGGTCGCGGCCAATAAACCGTCTAAGGTATTAGCGGAAGCCGCGCCGCAAATGAGCGTCTCGCCTGCGACGCGACCAGACACACCGCCCGACACCGCTGCCAAAGAATCCGCGCCCCCACCGGACACCGTAAGTGTTACGGGTGGAACAGTTGAACTCGGAGCCAGAGACGCAAATACACCGGCGCGAAAGGTCGCCGTGGAGCCGTTTTATATCGCAGACACAGAAGTGACGAACGAGCAGTACCAGGAGTTTGTCAAAGATTCGAAATCCAAAGCCCCGGCGGGTTGGAAGAATGATGACTTTCCCGACGGCACAGCGAGTGAACCGGTGACCGGTATCACCTGGCAAAATGCGGTCGACTTCTGCAACTGGCTATCGACGAAGAAAGGATTGAAGGTTCGTTTGCCTTCCGAAGCTGAGTGGGAGTTGGCTGCGCGAGGACCGGAAGGTTCCAAATACCCCTGGGGTAACGAATGGAACGACCGCGCTGCCGCAAGCGATGGTAAAGCGGGCTTTGTTCATGCCGTGAAGAGTTATCCAGCAGGTCGTGCCGCTTGCGGTGCTTACGACCTTGCAGGAAATGTTTGGGAATTGGTGGCCGATACACTTGATGCCGAGGGCAAAGTGGTCACTGAAGGAGAGGCGCCGAATCGAGTGATCAAAGGAGGGGCTGCGAATGAACAGCGGGCACTAATTAGCGCCACCTCCCGCAACATTATTCCCAAGAATTATGCCGGCGCTTTTGTTGGCTTTCGTTACGTTGTCGTTAAAAACTGACTTCTCCCCAGCAGTTTAAAAACCTGAACGTGAAGTGATTCACGTCTTGGGTGTACATTCCGCCTTCTTTAACTTACGAAAGAACCTCAAGGTATGCACAAGGGAGAACTCAAACTTTCGCGTTCACGCAAGTCTCTTCGCCAATTGGCTTTCACCGGATTGCTGGTCTGCGCCTGCCTTTCTCCAGCCGCTGCGCGCTCACTGCTGGTCGATCTGCCACAGCAAGCACCAGTCAAATCAAAGATCGAACTGGAATTGGAGAAGAAGAACAATCCCACACCGAATCCTCCAGTCAACAAGGGAAAGTCGCGCCGGTCATCTTCAAGTGAAGATCGCGTAGCTGTGCCAAGAGATTATCCGGTCTCATTCACTTCCGACGTGATCGGCGCCGACATCTTTCTCGACGGCACCATGATCGGCAAGATCGGTGCAGACAAGAAATTGCTGACAAGAGTCAAACGGGGGCAACATAGGGTGACCGCCAGTTCGAAGGGCTACAACCCGACCTCAATGACGATTAGCGTAGTTTCGGATCGCATGGTCTACACCCTGGACCTTGGCAATCCACTTCCGGCCGCCAGTGCTGCGCCATCTCCGGTCGCTAAGGTCGATCCAACTCCGGAGCCATCGCCTCCTGCACCAGTCGTTAGCGCGGACGACGTTCTTGGTCGTTTCATAGATCCCCGGGAGACCAATACGCTGACCACGGACGATTGGAAGTCTTTGATCTCGCAAACCGAGGAAGGCCTAAAGCTGGAACCGTCGCAGGGAAAACTGGGCGCGCGTTTACACGTTGCGCGTGGTCAACTGGCGTTTCTGGATCACAACTACGCCGAGTCGCTTACTGAGTTTAATAAGGCGATAGTCGCTCTACCGCAATCCG
>DATFRK010000812.1:0-7809 GCA_035263325.1 Pyrinomonadaceae bacterium
CGGCAGGCACAGCTCGCAGATCGTTTGGTAGAGATCGATGTCGACGTAGCGATCAAAGATCTGCTGCCCCTGGCGCGTAATTACCTGGCCAGCGATGTTTACGCCCGCGTAGCGTCAGCGCAGGCAGTGGCAAGTGAAAAAGTTTCCGCCGAGCCGGTTGGTGAGGTGGGAATTTGGAGTGAACTGAGTTTTCGTCTTCGTCGCCCCTTAGGCGTTCTGAACGGCATCATCGACAAGTTATTGATCACTCGTTCAGCAGACGGTTCGTTGTTGGTCGAGATCATCGACTTCAAAACGAATCGCATCCGCCCGGGAACGCCAGCGGCTCGCCTGCAAATCTCTCCCGAAGAGAAACCGGCTAAAACTAAGACAGCCCACGTTACCGCCTTAGGAGCGCAGGCGGTTACTCAATTTGCCTTCAATTTTGACGAACCTCCCGCAGAAGTCACGCTTAGTGAAAACTCGAGTGACGACTCCCTGCGCACTGCTGCCCAGGACTATCTGTTACAGATGCAAGCATATGCCCTGGCGGTGCACCAGCTTCTCCCCAACGAGGCAGACGCCAAGATTCAGGTCACCCTTCACTTTCTCGAACCGAATCTTGAATTCCATCTTTCGGATCAGTTGTTGGACCAGCAGACGTGCGAGCTGGCAATTGATCACGCAATGCTTGAAATAGTTTCTTCATCAACACCTACAGACTATCCCGTCAAGACAGCCATCCACTGTCGCACCTGCAGCTTCCTGCGCATCTGCACTCCCGGCCGCGACTGGCTGCGCCGAGGCGATCCACAGATTACGCAGATGACACCGATTGGAAAGACAGCCTAGACAGTTTTAGATAATCTGCGTAATCGGTGTAATCTGCGGATACACATCTTTACCGTTGCACCTTTACAATTTAATATCCGCACATGGTCACAATAAAATCATTTGACGGCGGTGAGTTCGATGCTTACGTGGCTTTGCCTGCCGGCGGCTATGGTCCAGGCATCCTGGTGCTCCAGGAGATCTTCGGCGTCAACAAGTTTCTGCGCGATGTGTCAGACTGGTACGCCGCTCACGGCTTTGTCGCTATCTGTCCGGACCTATTCTGGCGCCAGGAACCGGGAGTCGAACTAACCGATAGTCCTGACGACATGAAGCGGGCGTTCGCTTTTTATCAAGGACTCGATGTGGATAAAGCGGTCGCAGACGCCAAGGCCACCCTGGAATTTCTGCGCTCGCATTTAGCTTGCAGTGGTCGTGTCGGTGCGCTGGGCTTTTGCCTCGGGGGAAATCTAGCGTACTTACTCTCTGCCAGGTCCAATCCTGACTGCGCGGTCGGTTATTACGGTGTCGCTATTGAGCAACATTTGCCCGAAGCTGAGGCCGTTAAGAGTCCGCTAATGCTGCATATCGCTACCGCCGACGCTCATTGTGCGCCGGAAGCGCAGGCCAGGATTCATTCAGTGTTCGACCCGAACCCGTTGGTAACTATTCACGATTACCAGGGCCAGGACCATGCATTTGCCAGAATTGGCGGAGTCCATTACAACGAAGCCCAGGCTGAGCTGGCCAATTTGCGAACACTCGAGTTTTTCGTCAGTAATTTAGCTGGCGTCGGCCTGGCAACTGCGCAGCAATCGCTCTCACAAAAATGGGATGAACACGTCAAGTACGAATTTGCCACTCGCAACACCGAAGATACGCTCAAGACCATGGTCCCGGATGCTTACGTGAATCATGTGCCGGTGATGACCGGCGGTGTGGGCCATGCCGAGTTGGGTGAGTTCTACGCCAACCGTTTCATCCCGCAAATGCCGCCGGATACGAGTATGACTCCCGTATCGCGTACCATCGGCATTGAGCGAGTAGTTGACGAAATGGTGTTTGAGTTTACGCACACCATCAAAATGGATTGGATGTTGCCCGGGGTTGCGCCGACTGGCAAACACGTAAAAGTTCCCCTGGTGGTAATCGTTCACTTTCGCGACGGCAAGCTTGCTCATGAACACATCTATTGGGACCAGGCATCGGTGTTGGCGCAGCTGGGCCAACTCGACACTGCCCAACTTCCGGTTGCCGGAGTGGAGAGTGCGGAGAAAGTTCTCGATCCAACTCGTCCTTCGAACGACTTGATGAAGCGTTAGTGGTCCGCAGATTGAAAATATGACTGAATCCGATCGCTCCAAGTCTTCCGTCAGCCGCTTGCGGCGCGACCTCGGTACGCTCGAGGCTTATGCCGCATTGATTGGCATACTCATCGGCGCGGGCATCTTCCAGGTAACCAGCACCGCCTACGCTCTCACTGGTCCAAGTGTCATCCTCGGCTACGCAGCGTTGGTGCCCGCGATCCTGTCAACTTCAATTCCTTACGCCGCCTATCTTTCCACGCCACTCGGGCATGAACCAGGCGGCGAGTACTTGCACATCTCGCGAACACTTGGCGGCTACCGGCTGGCTTACGTGGGTTCCTGGCTTAAGATCATCTCTTACGTCGGCGCCGGCGCTTACCTGGCGAATGCGCTCGCCGGTTATGTGATCGCTTTTTCACGCGGACGGTTGGATCCAGCGACTTATCAACTTCCACTCGCCATCGCCGGCCTGCTGCTGTTCTACGGCATTCATTGTCTCGGCATTCGTTGGTTCGGCCGCATGCAAGTGATCATGTCGGCGTTGAAATGTGTGGCCCTGGTGGTGTTGATTGTCCCCGGGCTTTTCCTGTTGCGCGCGGCCAACTACACCCCGTTTTTTACTCACGGCGTCAGTGGCTTCGCCGTTAGTTTATTGCCGTTGTTCTTTGCCTACGCTGGATTTGAATCAATCGCGCAAACAGCTGGTGAGGTGAAGGACAGTACCAGGCGCCTGCCACGAATAATCATCAGAGGTATTAGTGTCACTGCGCTGATCTACGTCTTAACGTCAATCGTCTCGTTTGGTGTTTTGCCAGGTGATCGTTTGCAGGCGAGTGCCGCACCGATGGCGGAGGTTGCCTCCGTCTATCTCCCTGCCGGCGCGGCAATGTTTGTGACCTTCGGCGCGATCATGGCCATCATGACCGCGTTGAACGGAACCATCATGGTGCCGTCGCGCCTGGCGATCATGTTTGTGGCAGATGGTCTGGCGCCTCGTTGGCTCGGCTTTATCAACCCCACAACGGCGACTCCGATTCGTGGCCTGAGTCTCACGCTCCTCGCCTGCGCCCTGTTGTTGGTAAGTGGCCAGCTCTCGTTGGCTTTGAATGTTGCGGTATTTGCACTTCTAGTGCTTTACTTCCTGCACAGCCTCGTTTTCCTGTTTCTACCCCGACGGAACCCTAAACTTGCAAACGAGATCAAAGTGCCAATTTCACCCTCGCTCTTGAGAGTCGCGGCCCTGGTGTCGGTGATTTCGATGGGCGGCATGATCTTGATTCAGTTACTGCGCGATGCTGAGACGTTACGAAGTTCGACCTTGAGCCAACGAATTAGCGAACACTCCTTGACGAGTATCGAGTTAATCGTAGCCTGGGCAGGAGTAGGCGCAGCACTTTATGGGCTCGCGCGTTGGCGCGCACCGGCACTAAAAGCGGTCCCGGATGTAGAAAGCGGCGATTAAGATGGAGCTCGCAGGCAAAAGAGTATTGGTAACCGGGGCCAGTCGTGGTCTCGGTCACGCACTCGCTTTCGCGTTTGCCAACGCCGGTGCGGCTGAGGTCCTTGCCGGCACGCGAAAACAGGAAGACCGTGAACGCCTGACGCAAGAGGCGGCAAATGCTGGCGCCAGAATTGTACCGGTCCAGTTGGATGTTACTTCGGATCCTGACGCAAGCGCGGTTGCGGCGACTGGACCCTTTGACATCCTCGTTAATAACGCGGGCGTGGCCGGTTATGGAAACCCTGTCACGATGAATTTCGCCAGCGCCGAGGAGGAGTTCGCCGTTAACTATCTCGGGACCTTGCGCATGGTACGAGCGATCGCGCCGGCAATGGTCCAACAGCGCCGGGGCGTGATTGTGAATGTCGCCACTGCTTTTGCGAAAATTAATTTGCCGTTGGTGGGTACCTATTGCGCCACGAAGGCGGCGCTCCTGTCACTCGGCCAGGCTCTACGCGCCTACTTGTCGGACCAGGGTGTGTTGGTGATGACTGTGTTACCAACTACTATCGACACGGACATGAGTCGCGGGGCTAATGTTCCGAAGATGGGTCGTGAGTTCGTAGCGCAGGAAATTTTGCAGGCCATCCGCGAGGAGAAACATGATCCGCCGATCGGAGATGAGGCTCATGGCGTGCTTGAGCGACTGGCGAAAGATCCATTGGGGATGGAGCAGATGCTGGCGCAATATAAGGCGGGGTAGTCATTGGTCGTATATCACTGGACATTTCTCATTTGTCATTTGCGTTGGTTAGCATGAATTGATTGCTGTAACAGTATGAGCGATATCGCCCGACATCGTGAGGAGTTTCCGACTTTAGCGTCGGGCATTCACCTGCTTAGCCACAGTTTAGGTCCTGTGCCGCGCGCCGCGCGCGAATCGATGCTCGCGTACTGCGACGCCTGGGAGAATCACACCAGCGAAGACGCCTGGGCCACTAGCTGGTGGGAACTTTCCCGACGAGTCGGTGATCGCCTTGCTCGTGTCCTGGGTGGCTCAGCGGGTTCGGTGCAGATACAGCCAAATGCATCGATCGCGCTGGCGACGGTCGCGTCCTGTTTTGACTTCAAAGCTTCACGACGTAACAAGGTCGTGACCACTGCGCTCGATTTCCCGTCGATGGAATATATCTGGGACGCCCAACGACAGATTGGTGCGCGCATCGAGATCGTGCCCGCCAGGGATGGAATTACAGTCTCACTGGAACAGATTCTTGACGCTATTGACGAGGAAACTTGCCTGGTCGCCTTGTCGCACACTTCTTATCGCAGCTCTTCTCGTATCGATGCTGCCGCCGTAGTTGAGCGCGCGCATGCGAAAGGTGCGTTGGTGCTGCTCGATGTTTACCAGTCGGCCGGCGTAGTCAAACTCGAAGCGGCAGACTGGCAGGTGGATTTTCTAATTGGTGGCACTATCAAGTGGCTCTGTGGTGGTCCAGCTTGCGGTTATTTATACGTGCGACCGGAATTGCAAAGAGATCTGCGCCCGCGGTTGACTGGTTGGGTGGCGCACGATGCGCCGTTTGCGTTTGCGCCGCCGCCAATGCGCTATGCCGGATCAGTGAGACGGTTTGCGCAGGGCACGCCCAGCATACCTGCGCTCTATTCAGCGCTGCCGGGATTACAACTCACCGAAACTGTCGGCATCGAACAGATTGCGGCGGAGTCCATCAGGCGCACTGAATGGATGATCGAGTTTGCGTTAGCGCGAGGTTGGCGGGTTAACACACCACGCGAGCCAGGCAAACGAGGCGGCTCCGTAATGATTGGAGTTGCTGATGGTCCAGCGACGGTGGAGCGCCTCGCTGAAAGAAAGGTTTATGTCGATTGTCGACCAAGTGCGGGGCTGCGCATCTCACCCCATTTCTTCAACACCGATGAAGAGGTTGAAGACGCAATGAACACGTTGGTCGAGGTGATGGAAAAGTAATGGCGACGACTACCAGGGCGGCGATTAATACCCCGGCGCCGGACTTCGCACTGCCAGATGGCCACGGTCAGCAATGGCGATTGTCGGATCAGCGCGGGAAAGTGGTTGTCTTGTTGTTCTATCCGGGAGACGAGACACCAGTTTGCACCAGGCAGATGTGTTCAGTGAGAGATCGCTGGGAGGATTATGTGGCGACCGGGGCGGAGGTGGTTGGCATTTCGTCTGACTCGGTCGAGTCGCATCGAAAATTTGCCGAGCATCACAAACTGCCGCTGCGGTTGTTGTCTGATGTAGATGGTGCAGTCTCGACTCTTTACGGCGCTCGCTCCTTGATACCGGGAAAAGTGGCGCGCTCGGTATTTGTGATCGATGCTTCCGGGATAATTCGTCACAGCGACATTCGCCCCTTAGGCATATTTCGCCCCAAGGATGACGTGACGCTGGCAGCGATTAAGGCAGCCCAGGCAAATTGAATCGTCCCGTCGCTACCGCTCCGGGTTCTCTACTCTTATAATCTCCTCGCAAGGAGCGACAAAACGATGGCCGACGTCAAATGTAAACATTGCGGTGAGAAGCGACCGGGACTGGCCTTCGCGCCCTTCCCCAACGAACTCGGGCAAAGAATCGCCAACGAAATCTGCCAACCGTGTTGGAATGGCTGGTTGCAAAAACAGACTCAGATCATCAATCACTACGGTCTGGATCTAACCAATCCCGACGCGCAAACCTTTCTCTTCGACAACATCAAGGGCTTTCTCTTCGGTGAAGTGCCGACCACCGCGGAGATCGATACCAGCAAAGAAGGCTCCGTCAAGTGGTAATCACCGCAGCGGTCATGTTTGCTTGGCCCATTGCTTGCAGCGTTCAGCTCACGGACTGACAATTCTCCCCGATCCACCCGGTTTTTAAGTCAAACCCCCGAAACCAAGAAAGTCTTCGTGGCACGTTTTGATGCGTCCGTATGTTTTCCGGACTTGCCGCGGAGTGAAGATGGAGGTTTGCAGATGAGATTCAAGATCGCCGCTCTAATCGCAGTGTCGTTTTTGTTAGTGATGGTTGGTTGCCAACAACCCGCTAATGAAAACACAACTGCTAATGTGAACACTGCGCGTAGCCCTAGTCCGACGAGTACGCCAACTCCCGCCGAGAGCGCGAACACCAATTCAAGAAGGGCACCGACACGCGAAGACTATGAAAGCAACAAGGAGCGATACACGCGCGAGGCCAAGGATGCAGGGCGAAAGATTGGTACTGGACTAAATGACGGTTGGCTCTGGGTCAAAACCCGTTTCGATCTTGCCGCCGCGGATGATCTGAGAGACTCAACGATCAACGTCGACGTCGATAACGATGTGGTGACCTTGAGTGGAACAGTGGCCACCGCAGCCCAGAAAACAAAAGCAGAACAGATCGCCAAGGCAGTCGAAGGGGTGAAAGGGGTGAAGAACCAACTGAAGGTCGCCCCGGCCACGAACACCAACGCGAACACCAATAAGCCTAACGCGAACACCAATAGGCCAAAGACGTAATTGGTTCACTAAGACCAGCGGCAACGACATCCACAGATTACGCAGATTTCAGGTGACGATTTGGAGTTAAAGTCAAAATTCTGCGTAATCGGTGTAATCTGTGGATGTTGGTAGTCTTCTCACAAGGTGACCGACACTTTCCTTATCAGACCCTTTTAAGCTAAGCTTTCGCTCTACTCTTTCCAAGCCGGTAGCCTTCTTAACCGGTCCTGGGTTTTTCTTAAAATCAATTTGATGGGGATTTGGTTACTTATGCCAAGCGTCCGCCTGCGACTCCTTGTCGCCCTAATTGCCGTTTCTTTGCTTCTTATTGTTAGCACCAACCAATTCACACACGCGCAGCGGAAAGCAATTGATACCTACGCCATCACCAACGCGCGCATCGTTCCGGTCTCAGGTGCCACTATCGAAAAAGGAACCGTTGTCATTCGCGACGGATTGATCGCCGCAGTCGGAGCAAACGTCAGCTCTCCGCCTGATGCCCGCATCATCGATGGCACCGGCCTTACGGTCTACCCGGGTCTGATCGACTCCTGCACTAACCTGGCCCTGCCCGAACCCTCGCCGGCCGCGACTGTAGGCGGCGGAGGTGGCGGAGGCGGCTTCTTCCAACAACAGGCAGCACGTCCGAATCCCAATGCCCCAAACTCCACGCAGCCTGTCGGACTGCAACCGGAAGTGATGGCCGACGATCTGATCAAGACGGGCGGGAATGATATTGAGTCGGCGCGT
>DATFRK010000813.1:0-6106 GCA_035263325.1 Pyrinomonadaceae bacterium
CTACTTCAACAGGGCCCGAGCGTGCTGGACCACATTCTCCACAGTGAAGCCCAACTCTCGCAGCGCCACATCGCCAGGCGCTGAGCCGCCAAAGCGGTCGAGCGCGATTACATCTCCGGCCAGTCCGACATATCGTTCCCAGCCGAGTGCCACTCCCGCTTCGACAGCCAGCCGAGCCGTAACACTCGGCGGTAAAACTTCGTCGCGATACTCCTGGCTCTGCTCCGCAAACAATTCCCAGCATGGCAGCGACACGACGCGGGTGGGAATTCCTTCCTGCTGCAAAGTTTCCCGGGCCGCTAACGTTAGGGATACTTCTGAACCTGTAGCAAGCAAAATTAGTTGCGGTACTTCCGACTTCCCACTCGAGTTCTCTGCTTCTGCAAGCACATACGCCCCGCGCCTCAAGCCGCTGGCGGCCGCGTACTTGGTGCGATCAATGATGGGCACTTTCTGACGGGTTAAGGCCAACGCAGTCGGAGCATGGCGACGGAGGATGGCGATGCGCCAGGCCTCACTCACTTCCGCCGGATCCGCCGGGCGAATCAGAAAGAGATGAGGGATGGCGCGCAAGGCAGCAAAGTGTTCGATCGGTTGATGGGTTGGACCATCCTCACCCAACCCGACTGAGTCGTGCGTAAAAACATAGATTACCTGCACTTCGGAAAGGGCCGCCAGGCGCACTGCCGGTCGCATGTAATCCGAAAATGTCAGAAAGGTACCGCCATAAGGAATCAACCCACCGTTCAGCGACATGCCTGTCAGGGTCGCGCCCATCGCATGTTCCCGTACGCCAAAATGCAGTATTCGCCCGTCGTAAGATCCCGCCTCAAAGCTCGGGCTACCCTTGATGTCGGTGTTGTTTGAAACTCCCAGATCCGCCGAACCACCAATCAGCATCGGCATTACCGGCGCCAAAGCATTGATCACTTCACCACTTGCCGCCCGCGTGGCCATCGGCTTCGCATCGGCAAATGTTGGCAGGTGACTCTCCCAATCCGCCGGCAGGTCACCTTTCATCATCGACTGCCACAACTTCCCTTTCTCCGGATCCTGCTTCGCATACTGCGCGACTAGTTCATCCCACTCCTTCTCCTGCCGGGCACCGCGCTCGACCGCCTGGCGAAAATGGGCCAACGCTTCGTCAGGAACATAGAATTGTTTGTCTTCGGGCCAACCGAGATGGCGCTTGGTTTCTCGTACCGCCTCTTCACCGGGCGGGTCGCTGTGCGCTTTGCGCGTGCCCGCGGTCGGCATGCCGTAGCCAATAACTGTCTTGACCGAGATCAGGGTTGGCTTAGTACCCACTGATTGGGCTTCGCGAATTGCTGCGTCAATCTCCTCGAGATTGTTGCCGTCGTTAACGGTCAATGTGTGCCAACCATAGGCTTCAAAGCGCTGTGGCACCTTCTCGCTAAAAGCGAGGCTGGTGAAACCTTCAATCGTGACCTGATTGTCGTCATACAGGTAGATGAGTTTGCCCAATTTCAGATGGCCTGCCAGCGACGCAGCCTCAGAGGCAACGCCCTCCATCAGATCACCGTCGGAAACAATTGCATAAATGTAGTGATCGATGAGCTCAGACTTTTCTTTGTTGAACTTCGCTGCCAGGTGCGCCGCGCCCATGGCCATGCCCACCCCGTTGGCGAAGCCCTGGCCCAGTGGTCCAGTCGTGATCTCGACACCCGGTGTTAATCCGTATTCCGGATGACCGGGTGTTTTTGAATCCCATTGGCGGAAGTTCTTCAATTCGTCAAGCGCAAGGTCATAACCCGTCAAGTAGAGTAACGAGTAGAGCAACATCGAACCGTGTCCCGCCGATAACAGAAACCGATCACGATTCTCCCACTTGGGGTTGCGCGGGTTGTGACGCAGGAAACGGGTCCACAACACATACGCCATCGGCGCTGCTCCCAACGGCAAACCAGGATGACCCGATTGTGCCTTTTGCACAGCGTCGAGAGTTAAGGTGCGAATAGTGTTGATGCAGAGTTGGTCGAGTTCTGGTGTGGTGTCTTGCTGCACAGGCGCGCTCATTTGCTCTTGTACCGATTACCTTTCAAGGAGACGATGATATAGCTCTTCTTGTCTTGCCAGACCCTGCTGATAGCGAGCGTGCCGCTTCATATCTGGCTCAACCAGCTTATCGATGGGGGCCGATACTTCGTCGATGTTTCCTATTTTGCCCACCGCTTCCAGTGCAAGCAAGGCTGCTCCTCGCATCGACGCTTCGGCGGCCGATCCGAATATCACCGGTCGCCCTAATACATCGGAAATGATCTGCAGCCAGGTTGGAGAAGATCTGAGGGCGTTGCCAGTAGCAATCACCTTAAAACCCGGCGCCACGCTATCGAGCGCGCGCGTGATCAAGGCAAAGCGATAGGCAATGCTTTCCAGGGCGGCGCGGATAATCTCAACCGGCGTTGTCTCCTGGGTCAGCCCGAGAATACCTCCCCGGGCATGCGGTGCCCACCCGGTACTCCGTTCGCCCGACCAGAATGGCAGCACTGTTAGTCCGTGCGCATCAGCTTCCAGCAAAGACAGTTTCTTTTCCAGATCCTTAGGGTCATCGATTATCGCGAGCGAGTCAGTCAACCAACGGTAGAGGCCGCCACCATCTGATAGGGCCCCGCCCACCACCACCCGTTCGCGATCGACGCGATAACACCAGAGGGCCGGAGATAGAGCCTCAGGAGGATCGCCTCGATAGACGACTCGCATCGCACCGGAAGTGCCCACCATCAGGGCAGCCTTGTCGCGCGTCGAGCAGCCACCGCCTACATTGTTGGCTGCACCATCACCAACGACCCGCACGAGCCGAGCTTCAGCGAGCAAGGGCCAGCGTAACGCAAAGCTTTCGTTGAGTTGGGTTACCCCGTTTGCAGCAGTTATGACTGGCAGTGATTTGGCGGTAATGCCAAGCGCTTCAACGAAGGACCAATCCCAATCACAGCTACGTTGATCCAAGAGTCCTGTGGCGGAGGCCATCGAAACACTGGCAGTAGCTTCGCCAAATAAGCGCAGACAAAGATACTCGGCAAATCCCAGCCAGCATTCAGTTCGGGCAAAGGTGTCAGGCTGCTCTGACTTTACCCACAGTAACTTCGCCGGCCAGTAACTCGGATGAAAACGACAGCCCGTGCGATCGTGAACGCGACCTTCAGCAAACTTCGTGCGCAGCTCAAGGGCAATGTTTGCCGCCCGTGTATCAGCCCAGGTGAGTAACGGTGTGGTTGCTCGGCCGGCAGCATCAACGCCAATCAGACTATGCCAAAAACTTGAAATACTGATCAGTTTGATTGATCCCGCCGCCGCAAGTGAGACAGTGAGCAGGTCATCGATTGTTTCTATCACCTGTTCGACAATTGCGTCGGCATCGAGCTCCCCAAAATCAGAAAACGACGCCAGTGTCCGGGGACTATTGATCTGGGCTCCTTTGATTTCGTTACCATGATCGTCAAATAGTGCTGCTCGCACACCTGACGTACCCACGTCGAGACTAAGGAGAAAGGCAGGTTTCGCTTCAGCCCTTACCGAAAGAATATCGGCTGCAGGCTCAACTACCTCAACTTCATCGAGCACGCTGCTCATTTTTTTGTCCGGTTTTGAAGTGCGTTCAAGTCTCGCAAAGGGAAGGCCTATGGGTAACCTCACCGCTTGGTTGATCGGTCAAGAGAATCGCACAGGCGTGCTTGCATAGTCCAGCTTGTTCTCTGCTGTTAGAATGCGGACCATGGAAGCTGAAACACTCAACTGTCCCATGTGCGGCGCCGCCACATCATCCGCTGCCGCGAAATGTCCTTATTGCGAGGCGCGCCTGGCAACCGTTGCCTGCCCAAAGTGTTTCGGGTTGATGTTTCTGGGTAGTAAACATTGCCAACGTTGCGGCGCCGCCGCGGCCCGCCAGGACGAAGTGACTGCGGTTGGGCGCAAGTGCCCACGCTGTAAGCAGGAGTTGCAAGTTGTTTCGATCGGCGAGACCAAAGTGCAGGAATGCGGCAACTGTTTTGGTCTGTGGCTGACCTCGGAGACGTTCGAAAAGATCTGCGCGGACCGCGAACAACAGGCAGCGGTGCTCGGAGCCGCGACCATTACCGCCTCAGCGACAACAGTGGAGTCCAAGGTCAGTTATATTCCCTGTCCGGAATGTCACCAGTTGATGAACCGGGCCAACTTCGCGCGTTGCTCTGGAGTAATCATTGATCTATGCAAGCGACACGGAGTGTGGTTCGACCAGGATGAGTTGAGCCGCATCATCGAATTCATTCAGGCGGGTGGACTCGATGCGGCGCGGGCCAAAGAGAAAGTCCAACTCGAGGAAGAGCGGCGCCGGTTGGAACAGGCTACCGCTCACGCTGATTCGCTGGGATTCAACGACGGCGAAAGCTCACAGATTACCGGAATTGCCTCGGCGGGAAGTTTGCTTAAATTGCTCCTGGGCTAACTTTGGAGTGCGGTGACGGGTCACCGCTTTTCCTTAACCATGGCTTCAGCCTGATCAAAAAAGCGGTGACTTTGTCATCACACTCCAACAAGCGTGCACCTCAAGCGTTTTCTAACTAAACCCATTCACTACTTGCTTGTCGCGGCCGCGTTTCATGTGCTGGTGGCCCTGGCAGTTTTCCTTGTCGGACATTTCCAACTGCTACCGAACACGATCGACACTCACGGCGTTGGCATCTCCTTCGCCATCGATGGCCTGACCTATCGCAGCCTGGCGATCGATTCGGCTGACCTGCTGCGCCAGAACGGAATCGGTGAATGGCTGTCAACCCCGTTGCCGTTCCATGCCCGGTTGTACTCGCTGCTGTTCGCACTCCTTGGAAATCTCCTCGGCTACAACATTCTGACCGCTGAACCGCTGAATGTGCTCCTTTATGTGGGAATCCTCAGTCTCGTATATCGAATTGGTCGTGAGTTATTCGATTCACGGGCAGGATTCATTGCTGCGACCCTGGTGGCGCTGTGGCCTTCATTCCTGTTGCATTCGGTGCAGCTGATTCGCGACCCGCTCGCGATTCTTTTACTGCTTGTCTTGCTGTTGGGAATGATTGTCGTGCTGATGCGACCGGTGACAATCCGACAAGGATTGGCGCTGGGAGTTGCTTTAGCGCTGGTGGTAGCGATGTTTTGGAAGGTGCGCGGGAATATGTGGACAGTGGCGGTTGTTCTGGTGGCCCTGACCCTCGTCTTCTTCCTTGTCTGCCAGCTTCTCAAACGCAAAGTCTGGGTTGGTAACTTGCTGACGCTTGTCCTGGTAACGGCGGTCGCGGCCGTGGTGCCGTCTTATGTTCGCAGCGTTACAGTACCCGGCCTTCATGAACCAACCACAGCCTTTGCCCGTCCCGGGCCGGAGCCGGAGGCCACGCATGGACTCATCCCGCGGTTGATCAAACAGATCTCAGGCCATCGCAGTGGCAATCCGAGAGGTTATTTTACTGGAGGTTCAAATATCGACGCCGAAGTTCGTTTGGACAGTGGTGGCGATATCTTGAGGTACCTGCCCCGGGCAGCAGCGATTGGATTCCTGGCGCCGTTTCCCAACATGTGGTTGCACCGCAACGGAGTGGCTGGTGGGGCTGCGCGACTTTTGAGCGGAGTAGAAATGTTGGTCTGGTATTTCCTCTATGTTCTGGTGCTGATCTGTCTCTGGCACGAGCGGCGACAGTTGGCGCTGTGGCTACCAGCAGCTCTTGCCACGGTGAGTTTGATAGCCCTGGGGTTGGTGGTGATTAACGCTGGCGCGCTTTATCGGCTGAGATATGCGTTTCTAATCATGCTAACGGTCCTGGCCGCCAAAGGGATGGAGATTGTTGCGACCCGATTTGGCTGGCAACATCCTGCCTCCGGAGGAGGCACATGTTTATAGTCTCAGGCCGCCCCTAGAAAATGCACTCCTTTAGGAGTGCCATGTTGACGTCTACCAAGAATTTAGTGTCGCGAGAAAGCTATTCGAATTCTCCTTAGACCGACGAATATCGCACTCCTAAAGGAGTGCAACATTGATTGAAACCCACAGCTATAAACATTTGGCTCCTACCGGAGCCAGAACTCTCGTCCAATTCCGGCTGGATATTTTGCGCTTGCCACCGCCATCCTGCCTCCG
>DATFRK010000814.1:0-4512 GCA_035263325.1 Pyrinomonadaceae bacterium
TTTCGTGGCATCGGCGTAGAAAAAGGAAAGTCGTATGTGTTTTCCGTCTATGCGCGGCGGAGCGCAAACGGTCCAACCGGGCTGCGCATTGAGCTGGAAGATGCTGAGTCGCACCTGCTTGGCAGCGCGAAAGTCGGAGGCTTTACCACCGATTGGAAGAAATACTCCGTAGAGTTTCGACCTGCGGCAACCGATCTTAAAGCCCATTTGAATGTCTTGGTTGACGGAACAGGATCGCTGGACGTTGATATGGTCTCTCTGATGCCCAGGGACCTGTTTGGCAATAGGGCAAATGGACTGCGACCCGATCTGGTCCAATTGCTCAAAGATATGAAGCCCGGCTTCTTACGCTTTCCCGGTGGCTGCATCGTTGAGGGCCGCTACTTAGCGACGCGCTATCAGTGGAAGACAACTATCGGGGACATCATTGACCGCCACCTGATCATCAATCGCTGGAACGACGAATTCAGGCACAAGCCTGCACCCGATTACTACCAATCGTTCGGGCTCGGCTTCTACGAATACTTTCTGCTGAGTGAAGATATCGGCGCTGCGCCGTTACCGATTCTGAATTGTGGGATGGCCTGCCAGTTCAATTCTAATGAACTAGCACCGCTCGATGATCTGGACACATACATCCAGGATGCCCTGGACCTGATCGATTTCGCCAACAGTCCGACCACCACGGAGTGGGGGGCAACGCGGGCGAAGTTGGGCCACCCGGCGCCCTTCAATCTAAAAATGATCGGAGTGGGCAACGAACAGTGGGGCCCACAGTACATTGAGCGCTACAAGATATTTGCCAAAGTCCTCAGGGAAAAACATCCTGAAATCACGCTGGTCACCCCCGCCGGTCCCAGTCCCAACGATGAACGGTTCCAATTTCTATGGGCCAATTTGCGGGCGCTAAACGCAGACATTGTCGACGAGCATTACTACATGGCGCCCAAGTGGTTTCGCGACAACGTTGGTCGCTACGACGACTATCCGCGTACTGGTCCCAAGGTCTTCGCCGGTGAATATGCGGCCCAGAGTGTGGGCGTGGCCCGACCTGACAACCGCAACAACTGGGAATGTGCGCTCTCCGAAGCTGCTTTCATGACAGGCCTGGCACGCAATGCCGACGTGGTGCGCATGGCTTCTTATGCGCCGTTATTCGCCCATGTCGACGCATGGCAGTGGACTCCTGATCTAATCTGGTTCGACAACTTGCGCTCTTACGGCACTCCCAACTACTACGTACAGAAGTTGTTCAGCTTAAACAAGGGGACGACTATTCTGCCGGTGCTGTTGAATGGTTCGCCAAAGAACGGTCAGGGCGACTTGTTTACGAGTGCTTCGTTCGATAAACCAACCAACGAGATAGTTGTTACCATAATCAACGCCGACGCGTCGGCGAAACCCGTCCGGATCAATCTTGCCGGAGCCAGTGGCCTCAAGAAAACCGGCAAACTCTTTGTGCTGGCAAGCACGGATCTCAAGGCCGAAAACAGTTTGGCGGAGCCGATGAAATTAGCGCCGCTCGAAAAACAACTGCCGGTTCCGGCAGCTGAGTTTATGTTTGAAGCAGGCCCAAACTCGGTGAACTTCTTGCGCGTGGGCCTGGGTGGCAAGTGAAGAGCAGAGGAGTGCGATGTCGATTCTGGTGACAGGTGGAGCGGGCTACATCGGGAGCGTTATGGTTGAGCTCCTGCGTGAGCGTGGCGAAGAGGTCGTGGTGTTGGACGATACGTTTCGCGGCCATGCAGAGGCGATTGTTCCGGGTGTTCGTTTCTACCGCGGACAAATAGGAGATCGCGAGTTAGTCGCGAAGATCTGCCGGGAACACGAGATTGAGGCGTGCATCCACTTCGCTGCGCTGGCCTACGTCGGTGAATCCGTTGCTGAGCCGAAAAGATATTTTGAGAACAACGTAAGCCAGGGAATTGCCTTGCTTGATGTTTTGCTGAGCGCTGGTGTCCGTCGCTTTGTCTTCTCATCGACCTGCGCCACCTATGGTGAGCCAGTGCGGGTGCCGATTGATGAGCAACATCCGCAGTTACCGACCAACCCCTACGGTTGGTCGAAGTTGATCATGGAAAAGATACTTGCCGCGTATGACGCCGCCTATGGTTTGCGCTACGTGGCCCTGCGTTACTTCAACGCCGCCGGCGCGACCTCGCGTTGCGGAGAGCATCATGAACCGGAGTCGCATTTGATACCCAATGTCATCTCCGCGGCGTTGGGCCAGATTCCTTTTGTTTCTGTTTTTGGTGGCGACTATGCCACACCGGATGGGACGGCAATCCGTGATTACATTCACGTAACCGATCTTTGTACGGCGCACGTATTGGCCCTTGATCACCTTCGTCGTGGGGGCGGATCGGAATTTATCAACCTGGGTAACGGCCAGGGCTATTCGGTTATGGAAGTGATTGAGGCTACGCGACGAGTAAGCCAACGCCAGGTTGAAGTGCGCGTTGAACCAGCGCGACCGGGTGATCCTTCACGACTGGTGGCTGACGCGAGCAAAGCGCGTTCGTTGCTGGGATGGCAGCCGCAGTTTCCTGACCTTGAGATGATCATCCGCACGGCCTGGGATTGGCATCAAACTCATCCAAACGGCTACGAATCGAGATAACCGGAAAAGGTTCAAAGGGAATAAGAGAATGGTTTGGGAAGAGAGATGGCATCCGTTGCGCGAAGAATGGGTGATCGTGGCTGCGCACCGGCAGAATCGTCCCTGGAGTGGCGGGATCGTCGAACATGCGGAGGAGGCGGTTCCGGATTATGTTTCTGACTGTTATCTCTGCCCTGGCAATGTGCGCGTCAACGGTCAATACAACGACAACTACGCCAGCACGTTCGTCTTTGATAACGACATGCCGAGTGTCAGTCCCGAAGCGCCTCAGGACCTGGCGACACCCGTCGGAATCTATCGCAACCGCTCGGCTCAAGGTGTAGCGCGAGTCGTCTGTTACAGTCCGCACCACAGTCTCACCCTGGCCGAGCTTGAGCCTGCTGAAGTGGAAGAGTTGTTGAGTGTGTGGCAGGAACAATATCGCGAACTCGGCAGCCGGCCGGAAGTCAAGCATGTGCTGATCTTTGAAAACAAGGGCGAGGCTGTGGGTGTTTCAAACCCGCATCCTCACTGCCAAATTTATGCAACCAACTTCGTTTTCAAATTCATCGAGACTGAGGCGCGCGCATCAGCCCGGCATCTCCAGGAGACCGGCCGGGTGCTGTTTCAAGATATTTTGTTAGCCGAGCAGTTGGATGGGCGACGGATTATTTGCGAGAACGAAACGGCGATCGCGTTCATGCCGTATTTCGCGCGCTATGCCTATGAGGTCTTTGTCGCGCCGAAGGAGACACATCCGCACATTGCGGCGTTAACTGATCGTGAACGGCGTGATCTTGCCGACGTACTCCGGCGGGTGCTGATCAAGTTTGATAATCTCTGGCAGATACCGTTTCCTTATGTTATGCCGCTTCACCAGGCGCCCACAGATGGCGGCGACCATCGTGGTTTTCACTTTCATATCGAGTTTCATCCGCCGCTGCGCCGGCCAAACTTGCTCAAGTACCTGGCTGGTCCAGAGATTGGTGGTGGTAATTTCCTCAGCGACACAGCCCCGGAAGAGAAGGCGGCAGAGTTACGCGAGGCTTGTGACGTTCACTACAAAACTTCTCGAGATCGCCAGCCTGGTTAAGTCTCGCCCGATGCCATGGCCTTGCGCCGTGGTGCTTCACGCTCTCTGCTACTGAAAGCCTCTGCTTCATTTTCTCGATGCCATGGCCTTGCGCCGTGGTCCCTCACGTTCTCTGCTAACTATGCTGCCGTTAATCTAGCAGCGAACGTCAGGTACCACGGCGCAAGGCCGTGGCATGTTGAGTTTACGGTGCCGTCTATTTAGCAGAGAGCGTCAACGAACCACGGCGCAAGGCCGTGGCATGTTGAGCTTAGTTGGTGCCGGCTATTTAGCAGAGAGCATCAACGAACCAAGGCGCAAGGCCGTGGCATGATCAGCGTCGGGTTCTTGCTTTTGCCACGGCCCTTTCCAGGGAACCCTTTAAGGAACTATCCAACTCCAGACAGCGGGCGAAGTCACGCTCAGCCTCCACATCCCTTCTGAGGAGTAAGTAGGCTATGCCGCGATTCTGAAAGGCAGCAGCCATCGTTGGGCTTAGACTGATCGCCTGATCGTAATCTGCTATCGCCGCAGCAAGATTTCCCAGCACAACCTGAACACTGCCGCGATTGACATAGGCCATTGTCAGATTCGGTGCGTTCTCTATTGCGTTATCAAAGTCAGCGAGAGCCAGGTTCAAGTCACCCCGGTTCAAATAGAAAACCCCGCGGTTGAAGTAAGCGGTTGCCAGGTGACGGTCAATACGGATCGCCTTATTGTGATCTGCCAGGGCCCCCTCAGCATCGCCCCTGGCGGCGCGTACTACACCTCTATTTGTGTAAGCACTGGCATGGCGAACATCGATCTCGATTGCTCGATTGGAATCCGCCATCGCCTCTGC
>DATFRK010000815.1:0-3404 GCA_035263325.1 Pyrinomonadaceae bacterium
TTAGTGCTCACTTAGAACAACGGCAACACCGTTTAGGTAGTCGCAACGTCTCACCAGACGAACATCTAAATGTCGAAAGGTAAAACCAATCTGGCGCCTAGAGATATATAGATTCCGAAGCTCACGATTAGGATCCCAGCCCAGGAACTGCGTTGCTTCAACCACTCCTGATCAGGAACATAAAGATTTACTGAGTTTTGGTGAGCACTGAGTGCTATTGGTTTTTTCGGCTGCACTCTATAACGGCCCAAAGCAGGCGTCAAGCCAATTCTGAAGGGGTTCGGGGTGTGGCATGACCAATAGAAAGATGGAGCAGGAAACGCGCTGAACGTTGCGATTTCGCGAGTCGTAGGTTATTAACGAGTTCAGTAACGACCTCAAAAAACATTTTCACAGGAGAGCGTATGAAGAAAGCGATTGTTACTTCGCTCGTTGTTCTGCTGTTGAACTCTGCCGGCGGTTTCGTGTTCGCTCAGACTGATGCGCGTGCTGCTGAACAGGACTTTACTCCCGCCTACGCCACCCCAGGCTCGACCGCAATTGTCCGGGAGGATTGAAAATGTTTCTCCGTATCAAGCGTTACGTCCCGTTAGCTCTGATCGTCCTCTTCTGCTTCTCAATCGCGCGCGCCGATCAAGTCGATGACTATATAAAACAGGCGATGCAAAAGCGACGCATCCCTGGTCTAGCTCTGGCGGTAGTTAAGGATGGCCGGGTAATTAAGGCTCAAGGTTACGGGGTAGCCAACCTGGAAACCGAGACCCCGGTAACTCCGGAAACTGTCTTCGAGCTCGCCTCCGTCACCAAGCAGTTCACTGCCACGGCGATCATGATCCTCGTCGAAGAGGGCAAGGTGAATGTCGATGACCACATCAGCAAGTACCTGGAAAACACTCCCGACTCCTGGAAGAACATTACGGTGCGTCATCTCCTCACGCACACTTCTGGTCTTCCCACCCTGGGCAAAGACTTCCGCAGCCTGGTATGGACTCTGAGTATTTCGACGTCTGAGATGTACGAAGCGGCGCGCAAGGACAGTTTAGGTTTTGCTGCGGGAGACAAATGGGATTACAGCGACGAGGGTTATTTCCTGCTGGGAATGATTATTGAGAAAGTCTCTGGCCAGCCGTACGCGAATTTTCTGGCGGAACGGATCTTCCAACCAGCCGGCATGACAAACACGTCGGTCCTGAACCAGTACAAAGTAATCAAGAATCGCGCGCGCGGCTACACAATCTTTCACGATGAAGTGATCAATATCCGCCGCGATACGCAAGTGGAGCTTCCATCTCATTACGGGATCATGTCGACGGTGCTAGACATGGCGAAATGGGACGCTGCGTTGAGGTCAGAGAAGATACTCAAGCAGTCGAGCCTGAAGCTGATGTGGACACCGGTGAAGCTCAACAACGGGGAAACGTATCCCTACGGTTTTGGCTGGTTCCTCGATGAGCAACATGGCCACCCAATTGTCGGCCACACCGGCATCACTGGAACCGAGATTACGCGCTTTGTAAATGATTCGTTGACAATAATCGTGCTGACTAATCTGGGCAGTTGGGGCAAGGCTACACCGCGGGTAGATTCCACCGGTCTGACAACGAAGGTCGCGGAGTTTTACATTCCGAACTTGGCTTATCGGCCCATCGAAGATCACGATCCGCAGTTTACGGCTGTGGTCAAAAAGCTCTTCCTAAATCCTAAGGTGGCGGCCTGGGACGAGACCTTGTTCTCACCGGATCTCTGGCCCATCGTAAAGGCCTCACTAACTGCCAACGAGAATGCTCTCGCCACGCTTGGCCCGCTCAGACAGATTCAACTGGTGGAGCAGACACAGTCGGGAGAACAAAGAAAATATGTTTATCGGTTAAGCTATGAAGGACGGTCGTTATTGTTGTACGTGACCAGAAACCAGGCCGGCAAGATCATCGGTATCCTCTCCGGGGGCGACGAACCGGATTAGAGGGAGTCTAAAAGTGGGAATCCAGATCAAACGGTGGAGCGAGAACACGTCGCCTGATCCAGGTGAGATAAGAGCGCGTCTCGAGAGGGAAGGTTATATCGTCTTTCAATGGAGCGACCAGCCGGGCACTAAGTACGATCCGCACTCTCACCCTGAAAATCAATCGCACTGGATTTTGAGCGGGCAGCTAGAGCTGCGCGTTGCCTCCGAGACCTATACATTGTCCGCTGGTGATCGCGATTTCCTTCCGGCGAACACGACCCATTCTGCTTTTGTACCGGGCGATGAACCGGTCGTTTACTTGATTGGCGCGAAGCGTTAGGGGAGAAACCGAAGAGATGCGGTCTGCTACCGATTACGGTCTGCTGTCAGTTGTAGCTGCTTCGCTGCTATTGAGTGGATGTCGAGGCATGCCGCAATCTGCATCCAGCTCAAATCCGCAAACGCAAACACCAACACCCAGTCCAAGCTCCGTTCCAGTCACCGAGGTTCGACCGCAATTGTCCGGCAGGGTTGAAAATGTTTCTCTGTATCCAGTTCCTAACAACCCTAACGACCTGGCGATTTCACTCGTGGTGACTGTCAGCAATTCGGGTTCGCCTGGCATTGCGCAAGATTGGACTCTGTCACTTACTTGTCCAACTCGTAATGATCTAAAGACAGCGGAGCCTGTGCACGTGAGTGGTGTAGTTGACATGCCTGGCTCCGGCGGCCGAGTCGATCTCAATAAGGAGGATTTGGTCCTGAAGAGCAAACGAACCGTCCTACTGGCTAAAGGTGAGGCGCTCAAAGGGATTCTGACATTTGTGTTAGCCAAGACATCGGCGGCCGAGTTGTCAAACAATGGCAGCACGTTGGCTGTACACTTCAAAGACAGCCGTGGTCGCTCTTATCAAACAGCAACAGCGCTGATCGGAACGAAAATTAATCGCTGATCCTGATTTGCCTGTGCGTCCCGCGAGCAAAGCAAACCGTTAAAAACGGTTCCACCAATGTCCGCGAGCCTCTATCACCGGGCTGAAGCCCGGTGTGAATGAGAGTGGCAGGCTCAGGCAGAGCAAGCGCCTGGGCTAACAGTCGATGCGCGCATGGACATATTCATCCTGGATGGAGTCGAGAGATTTCCGGATGGCAATCCCAACCAGAACTTTGGGGACCCCGCTGAATTCAAACTTTGGCAGGATTACAGCCACCCGTGGAGCTCGTCAAATCCAATTCGGGTTGAAGTTCGCGTTCTAAGGTGTCCTCGAAACTCTCTGCGCCACCGAGAGCATCTCCGCGACTTCTTAGAAACACTCTGCGTCACCTTAGCGTTTGTTCAGTTCACAACGGTCTTTCGTGTGATTTTGTGTGAATTCGTGGATCGTCCGTAACACTCACAATCCACGAAACCACACGAAATAACACGAAAGGCCGTTGCGAACTGGAAAACGCTGAAGTG
>DATFRK010000816.1:0-4711 GCA_035263325.1 Pyrinomonadaceae bacterium
GGCGAGAACTGCAGGTTATTTAGTCAGTGAGATCTTCTTGGCGCAAGACAATGATGACGAGTATTTAAAAAGTCAAACGCACATTTCCTTGCATGGATCGCGCGCCTCCTTGTTGGTACAGCGCGCTCAACCCACCTAAACTGCTGCTCAACATTTTTGTGGCCAGACCAAATTGCGAATTGCCACTTGTGGTATTAATAAATCCGAAATTAGGATGATTGAAGAGGTTGAATACTTCCCATCCAAGTTGTAGTCGTACCTGTTCAGACAGGGGGAAGTTGCGACGAAGCACCATATCTACCTGTTTAGCTCCAAAGCCACGAACAAAGTTTCGCGGTGCGTTCCCGAGCTTACCTGTCGCCGGAAGCTTGAATGCGACAGGATTAACGCGACGGCCCCCGGGGAAAGCTGGATCTTCAATGTAGATAGGAACGCCCGCAACTAGATCGACTCCACTCTGGTACTGCTGACCAACCGCGTCGATTAAGGTATTTCCGGCTAACGTGATCGGGAATGAGGATCTGGCTGTAAATCGACCATCAATGCTCCAGTTCGAAAACGCCGCGTTCGCCCATCCCTTCTTGAATACGATCGGAATCTCATAGGTGATGGCGGCGCTAACATTATGACGTAGGTCGAAATCCGAATTCCCCCGTAGGACTGGCATACTTCGATTTGTCGAACCATAATCAAGCGCATGGGACCAGGTGTAGTGGCTCAAGATCTGGAGACCACATCTCAAACGACGCTGAAACTGAATTTGCAGTCCGTCATAATCCGAAGTCAACCCGTTCCTAGTAAAGGTAATCAGTTGAAAAGTCGGATTGAATGTCCGAACATTTCTAGTGTCCCACTCGACCAACCGTCTACCACGAGCGCCGACGTAAGCAATGCTTAGCACGCCTGCCTTACCAAAAGTCTGCTCAGCGGTTAAGTTGTATTGAATTGTGTAGGGCAGCTTGAAAGGCGTCGTCGGATCCCCAAATGCGTATAGCAGCGGGAAAGGAGGGATTAGCGTGTCAGCCAGCGTGACATTCGTTTGCGTCGGTGTCAAAGGGAAGCTGACATTAGTATACGACTTATACGCAGTCACACCAGGGTTAGCATCAAATGCGCCCGCCCTAATATTCTGGCCACTATCATAGAAGACACCTACGCCTCCACGTATCACGGTCTCATGCTCGGAAGCATTGCTTACCAAATAGGAAGCACCAAAACGTGGCGCGAAATTATTGTACGTCGTCTCATAAAACGGAGTGCCGTCAGCAGCTAGTGCCAGAGTAGAAGGCTGAGTAAAACTGCCTGTCACAACTCGAGGCAGCGATCCTCGCGAGACACTTGGTGCCGGCGCCACCTCCCAACGAAGTCCCAATGAGATATTCAATCGTGGAGTTACCCGCCATTCATCCTGCCCAAAGAGCGCGATATTTTTGTAGATCGGGTGAGTATCGAAGTAGCGTATGAACTGGGCCATAAAGGAATTGTTTGCAATTACGGCCGCGCTACTATCGAATAGAGCATAGCTGTAAGGATCTGTGCGACCGAGATCGGAACCGGTCTGAAGATAATCCACGCCCGCCTTCAAGTGATGTGAGCCGCGGGCATAATCAACAACATCAGAGACGTTCCATTGATTTTGTCTCTGAGCGACCTTACTCTCGGTGACTCCATTTAGGGAACCTGAGAAATAGAGACCAACAAATAGATACGCTGTCGGGTGGGCAGTACGGTCCACACCAAACGCCTGGAAGAGATCCACTGGCTTCGCACCATCGACACCAGCAAGCTTGTCTTCCACCCCTCCTTTGTTTTGACTGTAGCCGAAATGGAAATCATTAATCAGGGCATCTGTAACAGCAGCGCTGAGTCCGAACGTGTATGACCTTGGCGAGAATCGCTTTGTCTCGTAATAGGTGACTGCCCGAGTTACAGAATCACTGGGTGTATCGCTGAATCGAAAGAACATCCTTACTGATGAGGAGAAGTTGTGATCAATTCTGATACTGGTAGAGTTCAACTTACTCGGCAAGGAATCGCTCATCAAATACTCCGCCAATCCATTGTCGTGCGTAGCCCCGGTCGGCAAAGGATAGGCATTGAGCACTCCTTGCAACACTGCCGGCGCCCTCTGTCGCAAGGCCAACGATGGAACGTAAACCAACGAGGCTGCGAGCGGCTGTCGCAAGCGCAAGCCCTCGTATGAGAAAAAGAAAAAAGTTCGATTGCGACCATCGAACCAAGTCCTTCTCCCGTCATTAGCAAATCTCAAAAGCATGATAGGTCCACCAACGGTTACGCCAAAATCATTCTGAAGTTCAGCCGGTCTTGCGACCCTCAGGCTATTATTGAACCAGTCATTCGCGTCAAATTCATCGTTCCTGAGGTACTCAAATGCGCTCCCATGAAATTTGTTCGTACCAGCCTTGGAAATAAAAGAGAACTGCCCGCCTGGAGAGTGACCATACTCAGCAGCGTAGCTCGAACTTGAGACGCGAAACTCCTGCAGAGCATCGAGCGAGATCAAACTTTGCGTAGTACCAATCGTTGTGGCAGTTGGCAGGCCGGCACCGGCGCCAGGAGCTGAATATCCATAAATATAGACACCGTTGTTAGCGCTTACACCGTCAACGGTATAGATGTTCGATTCTGTTCGCTGACCATTCACACTAAATTCGCCGTTGTTTCCGAGTAAAGCAGTCACTTGGGGAGTATTCGTGGTGACACCTGGGGTTAGTAGAATCAAACTTTGAAAGCTTCTGCCGTTCATTGGTATTTTTTCGACGAATTGTTTATCCACAACCGTCGAGACTGCCCCATCTGTTTTTACGGCTGCAGCAGTGGAATCCACCTGCACATTCACACTGATATCGCCGGCTTTCAGTTGAATCTGCAGTGATTTTTGATCGCCCACATTTAGGACGACATTCTCCACCTCAATAGGCGCAAAGCCCTGGCCTTGAGCCTTAAGACTGTAGGTCCCTGGTGGCAATAGCGGGACAGTAAAATATCCTTCACTGCTGGTTATAGCCTGCCGCTTAAGAGCGGTTTCAAGGTTTAAAACTGTTACCGTAGCGCCAGGCACAACCGCTCCGGCCTGGTCGGTCACACTACCGCTTAGAGTTGCCGAAGCGACTTGGCCCATAGCAACCGAAGAAAGGCACACTAACAGGAGAATAGAGCAGAACAGCAGTAAACGATGACGTATCAGAAAATCTGGGCGGTGCCAAGACACGGTCTCAACCCCTTCCGGCTTTGCTTTTGGTGAGTGTGAAAGTTAATGCGCAAGCCGCAGCGCAATTCATCGATTTCAGCACTGCTAATATTGTCTACTTGTTTTAGGTCAAATCCAAATGACCAAGTGAGAGAATTTTATGGAGATTGATAAATTGGAGTTACGAGTGAGTTAAAACCGTAAAACCAGCAAACCGTGGAAGATTAAGGGCGTCGAGAGATAGCGGCCGCAAGTCCTTCAATATTTTTCAGCGATGACCGGAAGGTATCAGACTTGATAGCTATCTCAGCCAAGCCGCCAAAGGAATTGGAGAACGAACGACTGACAGCCCTCTCCTGACGCGACGTTAGATCAAAGAGTTTAATGGTCGTGGCAATCAACTGATCATCCGAACTGAGATTGGGGGTAACTATCGAGTCTGTGCTGCCGGCTCCAGCAAAGAATACTGGTTCAAGTTCCTGTCGCAACGACGCAGTCTCGCGCTCGAGGGCGCGTGCGTGTTCAGTGAGCATCGCGTGCCATTTTGATCGCGCTTCGGAATCTAACGTCGCGAGATTTTCTGGCGTGAGTTGCGTTGCTAATTGTTTGAGGGCGCGCGCATGCCAGAGCGCCTGCAAGGACCGATCGGTTACACTTGCGGCGTAGCGGCGAACCTCCTCATCAAGCTGCTCTGTCGGAATCCCCTTCCTTCGAAAGTAACTCCGCAACTCAGCATCAACTGGAAGCGCAGCCCGCTCAATCTCTATGGCTTCCGTGGAAACGCTTGCTCCCGCCTCTTTTGATGCAGCAGGCGTTCGCGCCATCCGCGCCGAAGCCTCGCTAACGGTCTCTACCTGAATTCGAATCGCAGTATGACTTAACATGGGTCGGAGGGCATTAAGGATTTCCGCTTTTCGCTGAGGCGTCTCCAAGATCGCCTGAACAAAAAGTTCCCCACTGGGAGTGCGAGTAACGTTGATCTGTTCACCTTGAAATGCTCCCGCCTGGTCCAGCAGTCTGAGGAGTTCAACTTCCAGTTCAGGTGTCGCCACAGATGGCTGAACCGGTGCAGTGCCGCTGCCCGCCTTAGTCTCCGTTCTGCCTTTTTCAAGCACTGGTCCCGGACTGTTGTTAGAAAGAAACTCAGGTTCAGGTTCAAAGATCGATGCCGAAACTGCCTTTGATGGCAAGCGCTCAAAACCGGTCTCAATGAGTCGATACTCTTTCAGCTGCGCATCACCAGTGCCAATCAGCATCGTCAGACCAGTTGCGCGTAAATCGTTCTTGCGCAAAGTAAGTGTCGCATTGAGCGAGCCTTCCCCAGGATCGCCCACATAACTCAGCAAATACTCATCGGAACGCTCTTCGACATTAACCGATATATCCCCACGAATTGACGCCTGAAACTCGGATGCGGAGATCGAAGCAAGCCACGGATCGGTTAACAGATTGTTCAATGTCTTGTTTTGCGACGACAATCGCAACTCCGGCTTGGCGCCG
>DATFRK010000817.1:0-8524 GCA_035263325.1 Pyrinomonadaceae bacterium
GACCTAGTGCGCGGCCGCAGCTTGTCTCAACACCTCGATTTCGAGCTTCGACATCTGCATCATCGCCTTCATCACTCTTTCCGCTTTAGCGCGATCTTTGTCCTGCAACAGTTCAATCAAGAGATCAGGCGTAACCTGCCACGATAAGCCAAATTTGTCTTTTACCCACCCACATTCAACTTTTTGGCCGCCTTCCGAGAGTTTCTCCCAGTAGTAGTCAATCTCTTCTTGCGTGTCGCAGTGAACGACAAGTGATATCGCCTCAGTGAACTTGAAAGTTGGTCCACCATTCAGGGCTGTTAACTCCTGGCCGTCCAGTTCAAAATCAATGGTCATAACGCTTCCGTCTGGACCTGGTCCGGTTGCGCCATATTTCGAAATCCCGCGAATCTTTGAGTTTTTGAAAACGGTCAAATAGAAATTCACGGCCTCTTCAGCGTTGTTGTCGAACCACAGGAAGGTGCTGATCTTTTGCGTGCGGGGTCCGGTGCGTTCGCTGCTCGAAGAAGGGACAGTCCCTGTCTGTGCTTGAGTGGCTGGCATTTCGAAGTCTCCTTGTCTGCTAATTCTCGACTGTCGAGCAGGGGGCACAAGCACAACAGGTTGCAATGTCTGTTTGCGGAAAGTTTGTCGTAGATCAGTAGATTATTAACGACGTCATCTCCAGTTTACACCGCAGGTGTTCGCGAATCCGGAGCCCAGGGTTGTCCCGTTTTGCGGGGTTACCCTGGGACGAAATTGGCCAACCCCTTGAACGTAAAGAATAGCAGGGACACTCTGTGGCACTCGAGTTCCCGGCTGTTATTGACTTGGTCCGGAGCGAAGCGTAAAAGTTAAATCCTCACAAGACGATCCTGACAAGCAGGTAGCAACTCAGTGTACCGTCCCGACCAGCCTGTCAGTCAGAAACAACCAAAACGGTAGCTTTGATCGGAAGGAGATCTCACATGGCCAGACTACGAATCTGCTTAATTAGCCTTTTTGTCGCCGCATTTCTAGTTTGTAGTTCCTTATTGGCAACTGGTTTGGCGGACGGCGGAGCCAACCACCAGGTTAGAAATCAACACTTTGGAGTTTCCGGAGGCAACATCAACGACATCACCAAGAGGTTTTGCTGTAGCGGCACACTCGGGTCACTGGTAACTGACGGCACAACGCAATACATCCTCAGCAACAACCACGTGCTCGCGCGGACCGACCAGGCTGCTCCGGGTGAAGATGTTTCTCAGCCTGGCCTGGTTGATAACAATTGTCGCGTGCCACCAATCGTGGCGGATTTTTCAATCGCCTCGCCGCTCGGTTCCAACGTCGACGCAGCTATTGCCCAACTAAGGCCGGGCACCATGGACGCAACTGGATTCATTGAAGACATTGGCGTTCCCAGTGCAGCAGTGCTCGCTCCTACAGTGGGTCTGTCTGTCGCCAAGAGTGGGCGGACGACCGGCTTTACCACCGGCACCATCGCGGCGATTAACGCCAGCGTGAATGTTCAGTATCAGAAGAACTGTGGTCAGGGTAAGAAGTTTGTTGTTTCCTACACGAACCAGGTCGTAATCAATAGCAACACTTTCAGCGCTGGCGGTGACTCTGGCTCATTGATCGTCTCTAATAGCGGACACAATCCCGTAGCGTTGCTATTTGCCGGCAGCAGCACCACCACGATTGGCAATCCTATCGCTGAAGTTGTAACTAAACTGAGCACTGTCCTGGGACGTTCGCTGAGTTTCGTCGGTACCGGCGGTGCAGGCCCGGGCAAGAAGGCTTTAGAAACCGAGGTCCAACCTTTTTTCCGCGGTATCGGAGAACAAATGCCACAACTACCTCAGCAGGCTGCCGAACGGGCGACGGCGGTCCTGGAATTACATCGCGCTAATCTGATGGCTACGCCGGGCGTCATTGGCGCCGGCGTCGGCTCCGCAGAAGGAAACGAGTCGGAAGCTACGATCGTGGTGTTCGTGGATCGCACCTCGTCGGCTAAACCGGAATTTGCTCCGACGCTGGATGGCTTGCGGGTGAAGCTGGTCTTGACCGATCCCTTTGTCGCGTTTTGAGAAATCTCTCCGGGAGTTGAGTTAGTTAGGCCGCAGGGCGGACAAGTAACTCAACTCCCAGATTGCGAGACCAAAGACCTCTGATTGTTATTCCCTCGTGGGCAATGACTTTAAATACTCAACCAAGTCACTCTTCTCCCCAGCAGTCAGGTTCAAGGCAAACCTCGTGTTGTAGTGATTTACTACATCCAGCAACGTGGCAAACCGGCCATCGTGATAGTAACGACCCTTGTTTGACGCACGCATGAAGCGCCCGTTCTCACGCACAAAGACTCCCGCCAGGTTCATCGTCTTGTACACACCATCCGGAGCTCGATCCGCTTGAAAGCTATCAATGCCGATTTCGGCAGGTGTGTGCAGGTTCCAACCCGGTTCAGTCCATAACGGTTCAACATGGCAGTTGTTACAGCCGGCCTTGCCACTAAATAGTTCATCACCGCGCGCCGCGGCCGCCGCGTTGAAATCAACACCTGGCTCCGGCTCTGGAGCTGGAATGGCAAGTTGGTAGAACTGAAGTTCCGGTAGTTTCTTAGTTATGCGATCCTGGTCCGGATCGATGTGTGGCAAGTCAGCGAAACCATTGGCGGCAGCAATCGGAAACTTGGCCGCATTGTTCAAGCGCGGATCGAAGAATCTGCCAACACCACGCAACTCCAGTGCGGCTACGAAAACGTTCCAATAACTAATCGTTCCCCACGCCCCGGTCCAAGTGTGTTGATTGAACCCGGCCAGGCCAAAAGCATTGGGGATCAATGTCGCACCAGGGACGTTAGTTCCCGTGACGACTCCATCGGTAATCTGCTGCGGGTTAGCCGTCTTCCCGTCAAGCAACAACTCGGCGTCGAACTTTCCCGGTCCCCAACTATTGAGCACTGTCCGCACCTGGTCCTGACTGACGCCCAGGAGATTGGCGAATACGCTGAGATCAGGCGCGGCAGCAATTACCTTGCCCACGTCCAGATCGTGGTTGGCCCACCCGTCCAGGCGATGCCCGATGCCAAAGGCTAACGAATTGTCGACGGTCGAGTGGCAGACAGCGCAAGTCAGGCCAACCGAATTCAAGGTGTTGCCCTGGAAAAAACCTTTAACTCCGACGACTGCGTCGAGCTTCAGTAAAGCAAGAGTCGTAGCCGGATCATCGAGATTCACTCGGCCGTGATTCAACTGATTTATCAGGGGCCGAGGCAGGGCGTCGACATCGACCTTCAGTCCAAGTGCCAACGCAGTGTTAGGACTGACCCCGGGACCTACACCACCGAGAGTTGCTCCTTCAATTGCCTTGTGAAGTTGCAGCGTGTCGCCCCAAAAGATTTCATCGCCAAAAGTGTCGAAGCGGAATGTGTGGCGACCGTCCTCGAATAAGTCGTTCGCATTTGCTCTGATTTGCGCATCGAAGTCGCGGGGTCTTTCCCGGTGGCCATGACTTTGCGCCGGCGGTCCCTGGGCGTGACTTCTCATCACGAAGGGTAAGGCAACGGCAATTGCGACCAACCAGAGTACAGTTGCTTGTAGAATTCTTGTTCGCAGTCCAGCCGCATCTGTCTTCGTCATTCTGGCGGCTAAAGCACGATCGGTACGCTTGGTCTTGCTTGATTGCAACATGATCTGTCCCTCCTGCTCGCGAATGGTTTCGAGCGTGTTGGTGACTCTCTTCAGAGAATCGAGTCTGCTTTTTGCGCGCGTACCGAAGCGAGCCGATGACACAACTCCACCTCCACGCGAGCGACGCGCGAATAATGAAACAGCCCCACCTGGGAATGAGTAGGACTAACCTAATGTTAGGGGATTGAGTTTTAGGATACGACCTAAAATTGGATTTGTAAAGGGGAATAATCTGCGCAAACTGTGAACAAACAGTACCAAGAACATCACACCTTTGCCTTCAGCTTGGCAATCGCTTCCTGAATTTTCGCAGCGTTGGCCGCTTTGGGTTTCTCATGCAGGTAGGCCTCTAACTCGTTGATCGCTTTTTGATACTCCTTCCGGTTGCTGTAGATCGATGCCAGGTACAGGTGAGCCGCACTGGCCTGGACGGGTCCGCCAATTGAGTAGGCCTGCTTCAACGACTTCTCCGCCTCATCCAGCTTACCGGTGGTTATTAACGCCATCCCCAGGTAAAGATGAGCACGGAAAAGTCTGGGATCTATTCCCAACGCAATTCTCAACTCGCTTATCGACTCGTTAACCCGATCGAGATTTAAGTAAGCCATCCCCAAACCGAGATAAGCTTCAGCTCCTTTGGCATTGACCTGAATCGCCTTCTTCAATGGTTCGATAGCTTGCTGGTCCTTCTCTTTCTCGATGTAAAGCAGGCCGAGTTGTTGCAGGGCCAGGAAGTAGTCCGGAAAAATCTCAAGCGCCTTCTTGAGTCTGTTGATGGCAGCGTCCTTGTCATCTTTGGCGAGACTATTTAGCGCACCCTGGTATTCCTTCTCAGCCTCCGGAGGAATCGGTTGCGCAAAGACTGTCGCAGCAGCGGTGGACTTGTTGGCGCCTGGTGCTAGTTTCAGGGAGAAATCATATCGTTCCTTAGAAAAGTTTCCGATGCTCACACCGGAATTTATTAACTCGATCTTCTGTATCTGCTGTTGCACGTCTTTCTCGACCGGCTTGACTGAGATGTAGTAAACGCCGGCTACGACACCACTGAAACGGTAGCGTCCATCGCTCTTCGTAACATCCTGGTCAACCTGGGCACCGGCGTGATTCTGAAGGGTGATAACGACATTGGGTAACACCTTTGTATCCGGTCCGTAGACCGTTCCCTCTATTTCATAGACCGTTTGGCCGAGGACCTCGGGCGCACCAGCACACAAGACCAGTACGGCAAGCAAGAAAACGTTGCGGGATCTGCTCTTCATGATCCTTCCCTTCCTCAACTCGAACTGCGCATTCCAGGCAAGAGACCTGTGTGGCAACGACTCGGATACTTCTTCCTAACAAGCATTGATCCATTGCGCTTGCCCAAAAATCCGTCCCAAAAACCTTGTGCTGGATACTAAAATCTGGATAATTAACCAATTTTTCGGATTCCCAGAAACAGGTCATTCGAGCCAAGGTCTAAACAATGGATAAGAATCGGCTTCTTCTCTGACAAGTCGAGGTAGGCATGCGAGTTGCGAAGTTTACAGAGTCAAGTCACACCTTACCTTGATGCGGGAGTCCCTACTCAGGACATATTCGCCCGACCGCACTGGGGGAGCAAGCAAGAGTGAGCCAGGGTTGGTGATATTTCAGTTGCGAAAGATCACGCGTAACTCCCTTGGAGCACAAACCTCATTGGCTTCTAGCCGAATAGCAGTAACAAGAAAAAGGAGAGATTCATGAATCGACCAAAGCGACAGTCGTCCATCTTGTTCGGTGTTTTGGGACTTCTTCTGATAGTTACGCTAGGTTCTACCGCCCTGGGTCAGCATATTCGCGGCGCTTTAGAAGGTACAATCAACGATCCTAATGGAGCAGTCGTCGAGGGGGCCGCTGTAACCCTGAAGAATGTCGGCACCGGCATCAGCAGCACCGCCACTACGGACGATCGAGGAAGGTTTAACTTTCAAAACCTCGAGCCCGGAAACTACTCGGTCACCGTGGAGAAAACAGGATTTCGCAAGTATGTGGCTACCGACGTAATAGTGAAAGTAGGCAGTGTCACACCACTCACTGCCAATCTTGAGGTCGGTAGTGCTACAGAGGTGGTGGAAGTTATCAGTAGCGGCGAAGGAGTTGTCGATACGTCCCGGCCCACAGTGGACGGCGTAGTCACTCCGAGGCAGATTGAAAATCTCCCGCTCAACGGTCGCAACTTCCTGGACCTGGCCCAACAAGAGCCGGGCGTGCAAGTTCGCGACGGCGGCGACTTCGATCCCACTAAGAACCAGATGGTGGGTGTTTCGATGGGCGGACGCAGCGGACGTTCGACACGCATTCAGGTGGATGGAGTGGACATCACCGACGAAACCGTCGGCACCACAACCACAAACATTTCGAACGAAACCATTCAGGAGTTCCAGGTTAGTCGCTCGACTTTAGACGCGAGTACCGACCTCACCTCCAGCGGCGCCATCAACATCGTCACCCGTAGTGGTAGCAACGAATTTCATGGTGCTGGTTTTGGCTTCTTCCGTGATGAAAGCTTCTCGTCCGACCTGCGTTTGAACAAAACGTCACCAACCACCCAAAAGCCTCCCTTCGACCGGCAGATCCTCGGCGGCCGCATGGGTGGCTACCTGGTTAAGAACAAGTTCTTCTGGCACGTCGAGTTTGAGAACAATAATCAGGACGGACAACAGTTCAGTAGCGTTCCGAATTTCACTCAATTCACAGGAGCGTTTGGGGTACCGCTTGATGAGCGACTCGCCGGAGCGCGCGTGGATTGGAAGATAAGCGATCGGATGAGTTCTTTCTATCGCTTTAACCACAACTACAATTTTGGTGTAACCGGGTTTGGCGGCCAGGATCTCAGCGCCTTCGGTAACCTCAATAACACCAATACCCACGTTGCGGGACTCGACTATTCGACCGCACGCTGGACCCACTCCGGACGCTTTAGTTATCTAAACTTCAACAATTTCATAGTAGACGGCAACGCCGCTGCGGGAACGCCTGAGACACTTGATCCCGCCGGCGGACCAATCCTCGTTAGAATTACTGGTGGAGTGCAGGATATTGGTCCAGACCTGTTGGCCCCTCAAAAAACATTCCAGGACAACCTGCAAGGAAAGTACGATGCCAGCTTTACCACCGGCAATCATACCTTCCGCTTTGGCTTCTCCTATAACCACATTGCAGAAGCGGTGTTCGCAAACTTCTTTGGTCTGGCACCGCGCATTCGCGGCAACATCAGCGGGACGACCTTTGCGAATAACAACGGCGGGGCAGGCAACCCACTGAATTTCCAGTTAAACCAGGTTGTCCTGGGCAATGGACTGGGCGCGTTCAGTGAAAGACCGGCGCTTGGTTACCCCAACGGTGGTACCACCAATCACCGGATTGGTACCTACTTTACCGATGCCTGGAAACTAAGGCCGAACTTCACCCTCACTCTCGGAATCAGGTACGACTACGATAGTGCGCTGGCTGACAGCGATCTCAAACGTACTCCGACGTTGGCCCAATTCAGTCCAGCGTTGGCTGGATTCATTCATAACGACGTCAACAACTTCGCTCCGCAGGCGGGTTTTGCCTGGGACATCAAAGGTAATGGCAAGACCGTCATTCGTGGCGGTGGCGGCATCTTCTATGATGGCAACATCATCAACAACATCCTGTTCGACCGCGTACTCAACCTGCCGCCAGGTCTCGGCAACGACACCCCGGTCCTGACTCGTGGTGCTCCACTGCTGCTCGATCCGGCCACCGGCAATTGTCTTTTCGATGCGACGAGTTTCCGCACCACTCCGGGTGCCTGTGGACCAGGAGGCGTAAACCTCTTCGATGGACCACTGCGGAATGCGATCGCTCCCGCACAGCGAATGCAGCAGGTGCTACAGCAAGTCACTGCTGCGCTGTCGGCTAGCTGGCCGCCCGCCGGTGTCCCGCCCTTGTTTGATCAGATCCTGGATACCGAGGGCAGTGTCATCTTCAACGAGTACAAACGTCCCTACGGCATCATGCTCAATATTGGTGTGCAAAGGGAGATCAAGAATGGACTGGTGTTGTCAGTCGACTATCTCCGCAATCGCGGGGTTCACTTCAATCAAACAACCGATGTGAACCGCGTTGGTGCTGCCAACACGTTGGACGTTCCGATCGCACGCGATGCGATCAGCGCCACTAACAACGATTTTGGGTGCCCGGCGGCGGTTACCCCTGCTGCCATCAACTGCGCCATAGCGGCCGGTGCGTCGATCTTCGATTACGCTAACTTTGGCCTGGGAGCCGGCAGTGCCCTGGACGGGTTTGCATTTCGCGGAAACAATCCAAACTTCCGCAGCCTGGGATTGATTCAGTCACTCGGTCTCTCAACCTACAACGCTCTCACGGTCTCTCTCCGGGGCCGCATGATCAAGAACTGGGGACCCATCAAAGATTTGACGGGCAACGTGAGTTACGCGCTGTCACGTTTCAATTCTACCGGTGGCGATCAGGACTTCCTTTCCGGCTCGGCGTTCAACGACGCTCCGACTAAGTTCTATGGACCAGCCGGACTGGATCGTACGCACCAGCTAACGTTCGGCCTGTTGACTACCCTGCCCTGGGGTATCAACCTGAACACCACGACTCGTATCGCCTCGCCGCTTTCGCAGTCAGCTTTTATTAGCTGCCTCGATTGCGGCGCCGCTGAGATTTTCGCCAGTGATCTTGATGGCGATGGCATTTCTGAAGATCCGCTGCCCGGTACAAATCGCGGCTCCTTCAACCGAGATGTCAAGAATGGCGCTGCCTTGAACACTCTGATCAGCGGTTTCAATGGCCAAGTCAGCTCGGGCACCTTAACTCCCGCCGGTCGTTCCCTGGTAACGGCCGGACTCTTCACC
>DATFRK010000818.1:0-5027 GCA_035263325.1 Pyrinomonadaceae bacterium
CAAGTTGCAGGAATCAACTTCCCGCCTTTGCGATAGCGAATTAGCGGCGTGCGAATCCGGTCGTCGTGATTGACGAAGGGATGCGCAAAACGGCCTTTGATACAAAGAAACTCACCATTGATCCCGTTTACGTAACGATCGCGGGCCACCACGCGCATCAGTTCACCACCGCGCGACCCCAGGGACATCTGGCAGCCGTCAGAGCAAAAATTGCAGGTGGAGATCGTTTGCGCCAATTCCCATGGCCTGGTCTGGTGCCGGTAAGTGGCATCAAGCAAAGTGCCGGTGGGACAAACTTCAATACAGTTGCCACACTGGGAGCAATCGAGCCAGCCCATGTACGTGCCGATGACTGTGTGTGCACCGCGCCCGCCGGCTTCGATTGCGTCTTCTCCCATCCATTCATCGCAGACCCTGGTGCAGCGTTTACAGAGAATGCAACGCTGCGGATCGTTTGCCACCATCGGCGAGAGATAGCGCTCGGCCTGATAGTTCTTCTTTTCCGTGAAACGTTCTTCCAGTCCGCCCCAGTCAAACGTCATCTCCTGGAGTTCGCACTCACCGCCTCGATCGCAAACGGGACAATCGAGTGGATGATTGGCGAGGAGAAACTCCGTCATTCCTCGTTGGGCCTTTTCGATCTCCTCACCTTGTGTGGTTACAACCATGCCGTCGGTACAGGTGATGGTGCAGGAGGTCTGGAGTTTCGGCATCTTCTCGATGCGCACCAAACACATACGACACGAGGCCTGGAGTGCGAGATCCGAGTAGTAGCAGAATGAGGGAATGTCGAACCCTTTGTCGCGACAGACATCGATCAAGCGAGCGCCTTTGGGCACCTGAAAGCCGCGACCATTAATGGTGATGTTGATTAGCTCAGTTGACATACGGACAAACGTGTTGCGCGAAGAGGCGATTGCGAAATATCCCGAACCATTTGCCTAACCGCAGGTTCAGTTTTCGGCACCCTTTTCACCATTCACGGACAAATGCTTTTTGAAATCTTCCGGAAACCGTTTTACGGCCGACTGTATGGGCCACGCCGCGGCGTCACCCAACGGACAGAACGACTTGCCCTCGATGTTGTCGCAAAGGTCAAGCATTAGCTGAGCGTCTTCCGGGCGCCCGCCGCCATCGGCCACACGCTTGAACACTTTTGTCAGCCAGTCAGTGCCCTCGCGACATGGCGTGCACCAGCCGCATGACTCATGTTTATAAAACTCGGTCAGGTTCTTAGTCGATTCGAACACATCGACAGTTTCGTCCATGACAATGAACCCGCCGGATCCAACCATCGAGCCGGCTGCCACCAGGCCCTCGTAGTCCATGCGGACATCTTTACCGATAATTTGATCGGCCCGCATGATGTAGACCGAAGAGCCACCGGGGATCACCGCTTTCAACTTCTTGCCGTCGAGGATGCCGCCGCAGTCTTGCATGATGAACTTTTCCATGTCGTCATAACCCATGGGCAGTTCGTAAACACCTGGTCGATTGACATGACCAGAAACAGACCAGAGCTTGGTGCCGCCACTCTTTTCGGTGCCCAGCTTTTGATAAGCCTCGCCGCCCATCTTGATGATGTCGGGAACGGCCGTCAGTGTTTCGACGTTGTTGACTACTGTCGGTGACGCATAAAGTCCGGAGACAGCAGGGAAGGGGGGTTTCATGCGCGGATGACCGCGAAATCCTTCCAGTGAACTCAATAACGCAGTTTCTTCACCACAGATGTAGGCGCCGGCGCCGGTGTGCGTGTAGACCTCGCAGGAGAAATTGGTGCCGAGAATGTTGTTGCCCACCAGGCCAGCAGCACGAGCTTCCTCGATCGCCACGTCCATGATGTCGATCAAGTATTTGTACTCACCCCGCGTGTAGATGTAAGTCAGTTTTGAGCCGAGTGCATAGCCGGCAATCAACATGCCTTCGATCAGCATGTGTGGATCGCGTTCCATCAGGTAACGGTCTTTGAACGTTCCCGGTTCAGACTCGTCAGCATTACAAACGACATACTTAGCTTTCGGAGAATCCTTGGGCACGAAACTCCACTTCATACCCGTGGGGAAGCCGGCGCCACCACGCCCCCGGAGTGAAGACTTTTTGACTTCATTAATCACGTCGTCCGGCGACATGGTGTCGAGAACTTTCTTGATCGCTTCGTAACCACCGTTGCGCCGGTAGACGTCTAGCGAGCGCGAGTGCTCCAGGTGCACGCGTCGGAGCTGAAGTGGTTCACAGCCGATGGCTTCAATCCGCATATAAATTTCTGAACAAGTGTAGCCGCTAAAACTAGGGTAGTGCCGCCAGAATTTGATCGACTTTTTCCGGAGTCAGATCTTCGTGATAAGCAAAATTAATTTGAAACATGGGGGCCGTACCGCATGACCCGAGACATTCAACTTCCGAGAGTGTGAATCGTCCATCCTTCGTTGTTTCGCCGACCTTGATGCCGAGTTTTTCGGAACAGTGGGAAGTGATCTTGCCCGCGCCTCTAATCTTGCAGGACAAGGTCTTGCACACTTGAATGTGATACTTGCCCACTGGCTTGGTGTTTATCATCGAGTAGAAGGTCGCGACTTCCCAGATGTCGGTGATGCGCAGCGAAAGTCGGTTCGCGAGGTATAGCATTCCCGGCGCATCGAGGTAGCCCCGCTCCCGTTGCACGATGAACATTAACGGCAGAATCGCTGAGCGCTGCACCGGGTACTTGGCGAGATGTCGATCGATCTCCGCCTCCACTTCCGGTGAAAATGTTGCCACTTCACTGCCGATATCAACTGGTTGCGAAAGTGGTCGAATTTGTACGGGTTCGGTACTCATCTGTAAAATCACTTACCGATCGATCTCGCCCAACACAATATCAAGCGAGCCGATCACGGCTACGATGTCAGCTACCATCTCGCCCTCAGCCATGTGCGGCAGGGCAGACAAGTTCACGAAACTCGGCCCACGGAAATGAACGCGACTGGGCCTTGGACCACCATCAGACTTCATGTAGACACCCAGTTCACCCTTCGAAGCCTCAATTGGGTGATAAACCTCACCCTTTGGCACGTCGAACCCTTCAGCAACGATCAGGAAGTGATGAATTAAGGCATCCATGTGCTTCTTCATCGCCTCACGATCGGGCAACACAACCTTGGGCGCGTCAGCCTTATAGGGTCCAGGTTTTAGTCTCGCCAGCGCCTGGGTTACGATCTTGTGCGACTCCTTCAATTCGCGCATGCGCACCATATAGCGGGCCCACACGTCGCCGTCGGGTTCAGTCGGTACTTCGAAGTCGTAGTTTTCGTAACCGCTGTACGGATTTGCGCGGCGTATATCGAGATTGACGCCGCTGCCGCGTAGGCATGGGCCAGACAGACCCCAGTCGATCGCGTCTTCGGCGGAAATGAGTCCGATACCTTGAGTTCGTTTCTGAAAGATCTTGTTCCCGGTTAGCAGTGTGTGAAACTCATCAACCGCGCGCGGAAAGTCGGTGAGAAACTGCTGGACGCGTCGTTCAAAACCGGCCGGCAGGTCCATCATCAACCCGCCGATCCGGAAGTACGACGGCGTTAGTCGTCCACCGGAAGCGGCTTCAATCAGGTTCAGAATTTTTTCACGCTCGCGGAAGCAATAGAAGAAGACCGTCATGGCGCCGATGTCGAGCGCGTGTGTACCGAGCCAAACTAGATGTGAGGCGATGCGTTGCAGTTCACAGGTCAAGACTCGAATCGTCTGCGCGCGCTCAGGAATTTCGAGGTCCAATAACTTTTCCGCGGCCATGACATAGGCCAGGTTATTGCCGAGTGGATTGAGATAGTCCATCCTGTCGGTAATGACGATGCCCTGCTGATATTTCTTGTACTCAAACAACTTCTCCATGCCGGTGTGGAGATAGCCGATGTCAGGGGTGGCCTTCACGACCATTTCGCCATCAAGCACGAGTTCAAGACGCAACACGCCGTGTGTCGACGGATGTTGCGGACCCATCGAGATCGTCATCTGGGTGTCGAGCGGACGATCTACGATCTCAAACTGAGGCGGAATGTTCGTTGCTTGAGTAGACATGTGTTATTGCCGATTGTTGATTTTAGATTTTTGATCGACCGAAAAGGACCAATATGACTCATAGGACCTATAGCCAAAGCGGCCAATCAAAAATCAAAAATCGAAAATCAAAAATCACTTGAGGCTGTACGGTTCATAGCCACGCAACGGAAAATCCTTTCTCAGCGAATAACCTTGCCAGTCTTCCGGCAGCAGGATCCGACGCAGATCAGGATGCCCGTCAAAAATCACCCCAAAAAGATCGTAAGTCTCGCGCTCGTGCCAGTTCGCTGTGCGCCAGACGCCCGTCACGGTTTGGACTTTAGGGTCGTCCTCATTCAACAGCACTTTAAGCCGCACACGGTGATACTTGGTGGTGGAGAACAGGTGATAGTTTACTTCGAAGCGGGGCTCTTCTTCTGGTCCACGGTCCGCGCCACAAAGGTCAGCCAGGAAGTTGAACTGTGTTTCAGCCGCAGTCTTCAAAAAGGTACAAGCAGCTAGCAGGTGTTCGCGCGGCACAACCACCGTTAGTTCCTTATTAGCGGTGATAACTTCAGTGATCCACTCCGGGTGCTCACGCTGCAACGCCGCCACCACCGGTGACGGCGCTTCCTGTTGTTCTGACGATGTGTCCGCTGCCGGCGGATTTTCCTGCCCTGGTTGCATCCTCGATAAACGCTCTACTCTCTCTTAGGAAGACCGACGTCGCTCGTGCCTGGAAGCGATGGTGTAAGGCCGGGCCTCAGGAAGCGTGTTTTGCCGGGCGGTCGAGCCATCGGTGACAGGCAGCGTTCCTGGCACAACCGCCTCGCGCGCCTCTGCCTCAAGGACGTCTTTGCGGTCGCGTACCGTCTCCTTCATAACTTTCTCCTGCAGCATCATCACTGCATGAATCAGCATCTCAGGTCGCGGCGGACATCCGGGAATGTACACATCAACCGGCACCACTTTGTCGACACCCTGCACGATTGCGTAGTTATCAAAAACACCGCCAG
>DATFRK010000819.1:0-6559 GCA_035263325.1 Pyrinomonadaceae bacterium
GGCTTGGCAACTTCTTCCCGGAGTTCTACATTCGACCATCGTCCGGTGGGTTTACCGACCCCGTCACTTCGGGATTCGTTCTGCCGGACAATTACCAAGGGCCTGCTCCTCAAGGGTTCCCTCGCAGGAATTCGACGCTTGTCAATGACCCGATACAAGTGCATCTCCAACCGCGCATCGGCTTGGCCTGGCGGCCCTTTGAATCGAGAGATCTCATTGTCAGAAGTGGCTATGGAATTTACGCCAACCGCACCAACTTCCTGGGAGCCGCCACAGCGCTGGGTTTCAATCCCCCGTTTCAATTCTTCAAGAATTTGATCGGTGCGGCCAATGCAGGATCCAGTCTGCAACATCCGTTTCCCATACTTCCGCCAGCTTCGTCTTTCCCTAACTTCATCGGCACCATGCTGCCCGGTCCGCCATACACGGGAGATCGAACCCCCGTAGTTGCCACAAACATCGATCCGGATTTCAAGGAGTCGACGATTCAGCACTATGGTCTGGAGATTCAGTATCAGCTCAATAACTTTCTCTTTTCGCTCGCCTACGCCGGTGCTAAGGGCACCCATCTTGCGGTTTCGCGAAGCCACAATCAGCCCGCCCTGGCGAGTCCGACGAATACTGTAAATGGGTTGACCACCAACTCGGTTTCAAATGCAGTCGAACGAGTTCCTTTTCTGGGCATTGGGCCGCTTGAATTCCATCTCGAGGGCAGCGGGAATTCGAGCTACAACTCTATGCAAGCGACTGTGAGTAAGAGATTGAGCCATCACTTTCAGTTCCTGGCGGCTTATACGTTTTCCAAATCCATTGACTCAGCCGCCGATACTCTCGGCTCTGCCGCTTTCGGATTTTTTGGCGACCCGTTTTTTGGCGAGCAGGTATTCAATGACCAGAACGATGTATCCGCCCAGCGAGGATTGTCGGATTTCGATCGCCGGCATAGATTCGTGGTTAGCTACACCTGGGAATTGCCACAGCCTGTAAGCCATAGGGGAGTCGCTTTTAGCAAAATGGCGGAAGGTTGGGCGATCTCGGGCGTCGTAACGCTTCAATCAGGGCTACCTTTCAGTATTCTTGACAGTGCGGCAGGTACACTCTTCGGACCGTCAACGTCCTTCACTACCGGCAGTGTAATTGCGGGCGCGACACTACAAGATGCTCTTCGGGTTGGCAGCGTCAGCAGTCGCGTAAATCAATTCTTCAACACGAGCATCTTTGCTCCTGCACCATTCATTCCGGACGGGGCTTTGATAGACGGACAGTTTCCAGTTAGTGGTGGCGGGACGATCTTTGGAAATCTAGGAAGGAATATTCTTACAGGGCCGGATCAGCGAAACTTCGACGTCGCTCTTATCAAGCAAACAAAACTCGGGGAGAAGGCAAACTTGATTTTCCGCTGGGAGGTCTTCAACGTCTTCAATCATCCCAATTTTGCCAATCCCGCGAGTGATGTCTCAAGTCCGAGTACGTTTGGAAAAATCAGCACAATGAGTGTGAATGCTCGCGTCATGCAATACGGCTTGAAAGTGGAGTTTTGATTGTGTGAACTTTTGATTTACTTGACTAACTGAACCTGAGGCGCATAAGTGATCACTGACGACCCACCGGTTGTATTCATCGTTGACGACGACGCAAGCGTGCGTCAATCGATCCAAGATCTATTATCTTCGGTAGCGTTGCGGTCTGAAGCATTCGCGACGACGCAGGAGTTTCTCAACAGCAAGCGTCCTGAGTGTCCCGGTTGTCTAGTTCTCGACGTCAGACTTCCCGGCATGAGCGGTCTGGATTTTCAACGCGAGCTCGCAGAAACCGGAGTAAACCTTCCAATCATTTTCATCACCGGGCATGGTGATGTCCCGATGTCGGTTCAAGCCATGAAGTCGGGCGCGGTCGAATTCCTGATGAAGCCTTTTAGAAGTCAGGAGCTACTCGATGCTATTCAGCAGGCGCTCGACCGGGACAGACAATTGCGTAAAGGGGATCGGGAAATGGCGGGGTTGCGCCACCGCTATCAGACGCTCACCAGTCGCGAACGTGAGGTAATGGAGCTGGTCATCTCCGGTCTGCTCAATAAACAGATTGCCGCGCGCCTCGGGACCGGCGAGCACACGGTGAAAATCCATCGCGGCCATGTTATGCAAAAAATGCAAGCGGATTCTCTGGCTGCTCTAGTCAGAATGGCGGATGCCTTAAAGACAAACTAGACTGATCGTTCCTTCAAGCGTTCCATTAGCAAATTGACTTTTCCTCACCCGACAAATGACGGCAGTTGACACGCTGAAATGGCCTGTAACCCGAAAGGGTTATCAACTAACCCCTCGAAGGGGGTAGGCAATGTAACTAAAGTTCTATTCGGCACAACCAACAGGTAATTGTTTCTGCTCGCCGCAAGGTGCAAACTCAACACCATGACCTCCGAGAGTAGTTCACAATTGGTTGCGATCGTTGACGATGACCAATCAGTCCAACACGCGATAAAGGATCTGATGGAATCCGCAGGGCTTTCGGCGAGGTGCTTCGGATCAGCAGAAGAATTCCTTGAATGGCAGCACCGTAACGAAACCTCTTGCCTGATTGCGGACATCTGTATGCCAGGCATGTCAGGTCTGGAACTGCAAGCAAAGCTAAAGGCTGAGGGGTCTCGTACTCCAATTATCTTCATTACAGCGCACAGCGACGCAAAGATGAAGATGGAGGCGATGGACGCGGGCGCGGTAGACTTTCTGTCCAAGCCTTTCGATGACGAACTTCTGCTCGAGAGGATTCGCCCTCAATTAAAAGACTGAATACGAAAAATCTGATGAGTTTTCAGGGAGGGGTATCGTGATGAATTCAAACGTCTTGGCTCTGGTAGAGCACGAAGCACCACACCTGGCAGTGAATCTCAGAGTGTGCGGCGAGATGAATAATGATCCCGACCGAAGTACGTTTGCTGGAATTGTAGGTCAGAGCTCGGCTCTGCGAAACGTTTTGCAACTCATCGAAATGGTGGCTGCCACCAATACAACTGTGCTGCTGCTGGGTGAGACCGGCACCGGCAAGGAACTTATCGCTCGCGCAATCCACGAACGCAGCGCACGGCAAAGCCAGTCGTTTGTGACATTAAACTGTGCTGCGATTCCGAGCTCCTTGTTTGAGAGCGAACTTTTCGGCCATGAACGGGGTGCCTTCACAGGTGCGAACATCCAGCGACCGGGACGTCTGGAGTTGGCCGATCGCGGGACGCTGTTTCTGGACGAAGTTGGTGATATGCCACTCGAGCTCCAGCCCAAGCTGCTGCGCACACTGCAAGAGCACACTTACGAGCGACTCGGCAGTGCGCGGACAAAAAATGTCGACGTCAGGCTCGTGGCGGCTACCAATTGCGATCTGGAACAGATGGTGGAAGAGAAACAGTTTCGCAGTGACTTGTACTATCGCTTGAATGTATTTCCAATTCTAGTCCCGCCTTTGCGTGAACGTCGTGAAGACATCCCCTTGTTGGTCCAACACTTCACTCAGAAGTACGCGCGCCGAATGAATAAGCGGATCGACACAATTCCGGAATCGACGATCCAGAAACTTCAACGTTGGTCCTGGCCTGGTAATGTGCGGGAGTTGGAGAACTTAATCGAACGCTCGGTAATTCTGAGCTGCAGCAGTACACTCTCGGTTTCGCTTTCCGAGAAGCTGAACTCAGCAATTGACGCGGCGGCAGTTGTAGGAAATTTCGAGGAGCAAAAGAGGATCGTCGAAATCCTTCGGGAAACGAAGGGTCGTATTAGTGGTCCACATGGCGCCGCGCTCCGCCTGGGAGTGAAACGTAGCACACTGCTGGATCGGATGAAGAGACTTGGAATCGATGTGCGTGAGGTGAGCAATAGTTTCCGCTTCCAACAGTGAACCCAATGCTCAAGAACTAGAGTGCGGGGAACTATGAACACTGATAGACCTATTCGAATTCTTACCGTAGATGACCACCCGCTTTTGCGCGAAGGCATCGCCGCCATCCTCGGCACCGAGAAGGAGCTGGAGCTGGTGGCCCAGGCCACCAATGGCCTCGAAGCAGTCGAGCAATTTCGCACTTGCCGGCCAGATATCACCCTGATGGATTTGCAGATGCCGCAGATGAATGGCATTGAGGCGATTCAGGCCATTCGCAAAGATTTTCCTGAAGCCCGGATAATTGTTTTGACAACGTACGCCGGCGATGCTCAGGCGATGCGGGCGTTCAAGGTGGGCGCTTGCGGATACTTACTTAAAAGCGCGCTGCGGAAGGAATTGGTTGAGACGATACGGACAGTACATGCCGGGAAGAAAAAAGTCCCGGTCGAAATTGCGGTTGAAATGGCCGAGCACCACGCCGACGATTCGTTAACCGGGCGGGAAATCGAAGTTTTGAAGCAAGTAGCCGCCGGCAACGCCAACAAGGTCATCGCCGCACATTTGGACATCTCCGAAGAAACCGTCAAGGCTCATGTGAAGAATATCCTTTCAAAGCTGACCGCAAATGACCGAACTCACGCGGTAACGATTGCTTTGAAGCGCGGCATTATCGAAATCTAAACCACGAGCGTCTCTTTTCGACATCAATTCTTCGATAAGCGGTGGTTGCCGGAACGAGCAGTTCTACTTCAGTCCCAGTATCCGCGCCGCTCCACAGGTTCAGTTGAGCATCAATGCGGTCTGCACGTTCTCGCATTCCCGGTAGCCCAAAGTGATCGGGGCGCCCACCCTCTTGCAGGATCTTCGGATCGATACCTTTTCCATCGTCGCGAATTCGCAGCCGAAACTGACGTCGATCATAAGTGATCTCTGCCTCGATATTATGACCTTCGGAATGGGTGAGCGCGTTGATGAGTGCCTCACGACCGATAGCGTAGGACTCTTCCAGTACGATGGGATTCAAGTCGCGAAACTTTCCTTCAGCTAAGGTCGTGAAAGTCACTTTGCCATCCTTAGAGTTTTCTTCGACTACACGCCTGAATGCGGCTGAAAGATCGCCGAGTGAGACAGTCGCATCCCGCAAGTTTCTTACTCGATCTCTACCTTCAGCCATGACCTCATCCGCGCGGTCCAGCGCGCTTTCCATAGCCTTTCGGGCAGGTTCTTCGTGAGGAATCTGTTTGGCGGCAGCATCAAACTTCAGGATCAGACCCTGGACACTCTGCAAAAAGGTGTCGTGTAAATCTCGCGCAATTCGCTCTCTTTCATGAACGCGTTCTTCCATGCGTCCTTTATATATAGTCGCGAGATGCCGCACGCGGAGTCGATAGAGGCCTGCCAGAGCGATTAAGAGTGCCGCCCCGACCGCGAGACGAAACCAAGCAGTCTGGTAGTAGGCCGGCGCGATTGAAAAATCCAGAAATGTGCCGGTCTCATTCCAAACACCGCTGTTGTTGCAGGCAATCACGCGAAAGCGATAGGTACGCGGAGAGAGATTTGTGTAGAAGGCTTGCCGCCGATTCCCGACGTCCTGCCAATCCTTGTCGTAACCTTCGAGCTTATAGCGAAAGCGAATCTTTTCTGGTGCGACGAGGCTTAGTGCGGTGTATTCGATTTGGAGATCGCGAGACAGCGACGGCAGACGCAAACTTCCATTGGTCTCAGCGGCCACTTCATAGACTTTCCGGTCAGCAGTGATCTGTTCGATGTGAACCGGTGGCGGCAGCTTGTTGAAAGCAAGACCACCAGGGTCGACGATGCTGACACCGTCGCTAGTCCTGAACCACAATTTTCCGTCCGGTGACCGCGTGACTTGAGGGCTGTAGCCACCGGGAAAACCCTCGGTGAGTACGCCGTCAGAACTGCCGAAAACTGTCGCTTGGATTGTCCTCTGCCCACTTGTGCCTTCATCTGCGGCACTGGCCCACGTGTCGATTTCTGCGCGCGTGATGCGCACCAGGCCGCAGGGCATGTACAGCCAGAAGGACTGGTCGTTGTCGCGAATCACCCACTGAACCGCATCACATGGAAGACCATTCTTGCTGGTCATTGTGGCAATACGGCCCTTCCTTAACCGGCTCAGTCCGCCTTGCGTGGCCGCCCAGACAGTACCGTCTGGATCAAGTCGAAGTCGGCCCACAAACCCCTCACCGAGACCGTCTGCCGCTGAATAGGATTCGCGGATGCTGCCATCCGCGAAATACGCGATGCCCCCGTCGTAGAATCCAAGCCACAACCCACCCTGCAAGGGATCGGTGGCAATCGCAGTCGCAAAGTCCTTGAGACCAAGGCTGGTCCAAGGAAGAACTTGGATTTCATTTCTCGCGGTTATACGCAGCAAGCCGGAATCCACGCCGGCTATCCACAGAGTGCCTGCGTTATCTTCCGCGAAGCCACGTACTGGGCCACCCGGAATCCCAGGCACCGAGACAAAACGCTTGTTCTCCAGGTAACTAACCCCTTTTATGTTGGCGACCCAGATCCGACCGTGATTATCCTGGAACAAAGCATAAGGAGTAATTCGACGGTGTTTGTTATCGGCGTCGCCATAATCGCTTCTCTCGCCGTCCTTCCAGCGGCCCAAGCCGTCAGGATTACCTATCCAAACACCACCATCTCTATCGGCAAGCAC
>DATFRK010000820.1:0-4976 GCA_035263325.1 Pyrinomonadaceae bacterium
GAAACCTTCGCCGCTATGGCCGACAAACACTTCGGCGGCAACCTGAGCGGCAAGTTGGTTGTCTCCGGTGGCATGGGCGGCATGGGTGGCGCTCAACCATTGGCGGCGACGCTAAACGGCGCGGTATTCCTGGGTATTGAGGTCGACCCGGAGCGGATCGAGCGACGGGTGCGCACAGGTTACTGCGACCGGATGGCGTTGACACTTGAGGAAGCACTCGACATTTGTGAAGAGGCTCGTGAGCAGAAGCGCGCCATCTCCGTTGGACTCGTGGGCAACTGTGCGGAAGTGTTGCCCGAGATCGTACGACGAGGAGTAAAGGTTGACGCAGTTACCGATCAGACGAGTGCCCATGATCCACTAAATGGCTATGTTCCACTTGGACCATCAATGGATGACATCCTGGAGTTGCGTAGAACCCAGCCCCAAGAGTACGTGAAGCGATCGCTTGAGGCCATGAAGCAACACGTCGAAGCAATGCTGGCACTCAAACGCGCAGGGGCGGTGGCGTTTGATTATGGCAACAATATTCGCAAGTTTGCTTTTGATGCCGGCTGCAAAGACGCTTTCGAGATACCGGGCTTTGTGCCCGAATATATTCGTCCGTTGTTCTGCGAGGGGAAAGGTCCGTTTCGTTGGGTCGCGCTTTCGGGGGAGTCGAGTGACATTCGTAAGACGGATGACCTGGCGCTGGAACTGTTCCCTGATGATCGCACACTAAATCGCTGGTTGCGCCTGGCTCGTGATCGGGTCCAATTTCAAGGCTTGCCAGCTCGCATTTGCTGGTTGGGGTATGGTGAGCGAGCTGAGATGGGCGAAGCCATCAACGACCTGGTCAAGCGCGGCGAACTAACCGCGCCGGTCGCCATCGGACGAGATCACCTCGATACAGGTTCGGTAGCTTCACCTTTCAGAGAAACGGAAGGTATGAAAGATGGCACGGACGCGGTCGCTGACTGGCCCATCCTGAATGCTTTGCTAAACACGGCTAGCGGCGCCAGCTGGGTCTCCTTTCATCACGGTGGTGGTGTGGGTATCGGCTATTCGCTGCACGCAGGGCAGGTATCTGTGGCCGACGGTACTGACGAAGCGGCAAAGCGTTTGCATCGGGTGCTGACAAACGACCCGGGTTTAGGCGTCGCGCGACACGTTGATGCCGGTTATGACGAGGCCATCCAAACAGCGCGGGAAAAAAATGTCGATATCCCAATGCTTAGTAGTTAGTAGTCAGTAGTCACTCGTTAGTTGTCGGTAGTTAGTAGTTATAGGACCTATTCGACTTATCGGACCTATTCCCGCCGTTAACTACTGACCAACTAACTACTCACTACTACCACTGAAAACTGACAACTGACCACTAACAACTAACACTGATGCTAAATTTTGCTATTGAAATCGCCCGCGCTGCAGGCGGTATTCTGGTCCAACGACTGGGCGCCGCCCAGATCTCACATAAGGGTGATATCGATCTGGTTACTGAGGCCGACCTCGCTTCAGAGGCGCTGATCATTGACAAGATTCGTTCCTACTATCCGCAGCACGGGATTCTCGCCGAAGAGTCGGGAGTTGGTTTGCCGGCGGGAAATGTGGAGAGTGATTGGAAGTGGATCATTGATCCCCTGGATGGCACAACAAATTACGCGCATGGCTACCCGTGTTTTTGCGTTTCGATCGCCCTGGAATACAAAGGCGCGCTCCAGATCGGAGTAGTCTACGATCCGATGCGGAACGAAATGTTTGCCGCTGAGAGAGGGCAAGGCGCCACGCTGAACGACCGCAAGATACGCGTCTCAGAAATCGAAGATCTGAACCGCGCGATGCTCTGCACCGGATTTCCTTACAACGTTCGCGAGCGGCCTAACTTCACGCGCGAGTTTGCCAACTTCACCATGCAGGCCCAGGCTGTCAGACGCGACGGTTCGGCGGCTTTGGACCTCGCTTACGTAGCCTGCGGCCGTTTTGATGGTTTTTGGGAAGATGGTTTAAATCCCTGGGACAGTGCGGCTGGTGTTTTGTTGATTGAGGAGGCCGGCGGACGGGTGAGTGACTTCAACGATCTGCCACTGAACATTTATACGAAGAAGGTGCTTTGTAGTAATGGGTTAGTGCACCAGGAGATGCTTGCGGTGCTCGGTCGGAAATAAGCGCTGCTGGCCGCCGCAGACCCCTCACTGCTGGGTCGTATGTAATAGGGTTGCAAGTCATTTTTATTGGTCATATCTCATTTGACATACAAAGCACCAAGTACAAAGCACCAAGTACAAAGCATTAACCCTCACAGCGCTGAGCCGATAATCTTCGCCAGCCGTTCGGTCTCACGCTTTGCGCCGGCGCGCGTTTCCTCACCGGGCGCCAGTTGTGCACGATGTAGTGGGTGATAGACGACCACCACTTTCGTCAGGTGTGGTAGACGCCAGCCCCTCGGCCAGACACGATTACCACCGCGAATCGTTACCGGCAGAATCGGTACCTCAGCTTCCAGCGCCATCCGCACCGCCCCGGCCTTAAACCGTTCCAGCGCTCCATCCGGAGCGCTCCGTCCACCTTCGGGAAAAATCACTACTGCACCGCCATCGCGAAGCCATTGCAATGAGCGACGAATAGCTGCCGGATCACTGCCCTCGAGAGCCAGCGGCCAGGCCCCCAACCAAATGAGACACCGACCGGCTATGGGCCACCCGAAAGCGTCGCTCCAGGCGAGGTAACGGATTGGTCGCTTGATCTGTAGCGACAGCCAAAAGGGATCGAAGTAAGTTTGATGATTGGCGGCAATGACTACGCCGCCGTTTGCAGGAACGTTCTCGACGCCGACAAATTCGATCTTCCAGAACAGGCGGCTGAAGAAGCCAACAATAGGCCTGATTATCTCCAGCGCCCACTGCGGGAACATGGTGCCAGTACCTGCACGCCTAACTACGTTGTTACTCGACGATGTGCCGTTGATGCTCAAGGGAAACTCAGTGACTGATGCAAAGCTAGGGCTCTGCTTGCACCTGCTTATGCTGAATCTCGTCCCACCAGTCGGGTGCGTCCTTCTTCGTCAAGCTGTCATCATTCCAACGCTTGCAGACGTGGCACTCGAAACCCGTATAGTCGAGAGCTTCGCGCTTTGTAAGACCGGTAAAATTGCGCTCGTTGCAGTCGCTGAAACCACAGCGACGCTCGATCTCAAAAAGTAAGACTTGTTTTTTAATAGTAATGCTTCGATATGGGCCCATCGCTCTATTTTACAACGGCCATTCAATATCGATGAACTCGACATGAATTCGTGGTACTCCATCGGCAGCAATGTTTCGCGTGCGCACCACGGCGTAGGTAGTCAAATTAAACTGTTGACTCGTCAAACGTACAAAGCGACCAGGTGGGACCGATAGAGTGGTGAAGATGGTCGCGCCTTTCCGGCTAATATTTTCTGTAACGCTCGACTCCGTCTCTGTAACTTCACCCTTTTCATTCATCACTTCGAGCAGCATATCAACGGCCATGTGATGTCGCGTGTAAAGACGCTCATCGGTAGCCGGGAATTCCCTCATGCTTCTATCGGGCGAGTCCATCGATTGCAAAGAAGTTGCGGAGGCCTCATAACGCCGCCAGGGTTCGCTCTCATAACTCAACGGTGGTCGCTTTCCTATGAAAGCCACTCCGACATCAAAGAGTGTGGCCTGATCTTTGATGAGGCCTTTTGCATACCGGACCAACGCCCAAACCTTGTACTGATCTTCGAGATGATCAAAAACGCGCAACTGGCGCGGCATAGGAATCGTCAGGTGCAGCAAGCGACCAACTTCAATCGGCCGCTTGAGGGTGAAACCGCACCCGAAGGGCGTGACGTTGATCAGCCTGGTCATTTCGACCCATTCGAGATCCGCCGACTCGCGACAAAAGACGCGGATCGGAAGCTTTAGTTCAAGCCGTTCGCGGATTCGCTTCGGTTTACGTTCTTCAGTCATCGGGGGACGTCAAAAAACCGGGTCTGACGGGCACTAACCGGGCGAGTGGTCGTGCCTCAACATGGTCTTCCAGGAAGACCACTGAAGCTATTGATTTTATTAGAGTTTGCCTCAGTCAAGCCGTTTGCCAAAACGTGTCGAAAAAGGCTAAAATGGCGCTTAGTTGGAATGCCGATGCGCCACTGTTTTCCTACCCCGAAAGACAGCTACCACTCAAGTTGAACCCGTCTCAGAAGAGGGGGGATCTTGTGCAAATTTTGGGGGTGGAAACTGGAAGCGATCGGCTGTGAAGGATTACCTTCGTAAGCCGTAAATTCGCTCAGACGGCGGATTGTACTGGAAAGGCCTAATAGATGGAAACTACTTCCGAAAAGAATCATATAGATATCGAAGACGAGATGCGGCGTTCGTATCTCGACTATGCAATGTCCGTCATTATCGGACGTGCCCTGCCTGACATCCGTGACGGATTGAAGCCAGTTCACCGTCGAATCCTTTATGCGATGCATACGGAAGGATTGCACTACAACAAACGATATTCTAAGTGCGCTGGTGTTGTAGGTGAGGTTCTTAAAAAATACCACCCACATGGTGACACGGCTGTATACGACGCATTGGTCCGTCTAGCTCAACCTTGGAACATGCGATATCCGTTGATCGATGGCCAGGGGAATTTTGGTTCAGTGGACGGAGATCCTCCAGCAGCTTATCGGTATACGGAAGCCCGTCTTGAAAAACTGAGTGACAATCTGTTGGCCGATATAGAAAAGGAAACGGTTGACTGGATAGCAAATTTTGATGAGTCGACCACGGAACCGACAATTCTTCCAACTCGCTTTCCAAATCTGTTGGTAAACGGGACCGCCGGTATTGCGGTCGGAATGGCTACCAACATTCCCCCGCATAACTTGTCGGAGATCATCGACGCGAGTATTGCGTTGACACGGGATCCAGACATACACATTCGCGAGTTGATGAAGATAGTTAAGGGCCCAGACTTTCCAACGGCTGGATTTATCTATGGAC
>DATFRK010000821.1:0-4432 GCA_035263325.1 Pyrinomonadaceae bacterium
TAAGCGGCAATAAACTTTAACCTCTTTGTGGCCCGGCCGAGCGCGCAGCTGATTACTAGCGGGTCAGGCTCGTAGCGGTTCAGCGCGACCAGCACGGAATCGATGCCCGCTTCTTCGGCGTGTTGGGCAAAGTGCACCCAACCGCCCATCTCGGGTCGGGCGGCGGGCGAATCCTGGCTGGAAGATTCAATTCGATAGCGTGCTGCCTGTAGCGGAGTCTGCGGTACTCCATTAGCTACCTCGCCACTCTTCGGAAGCATCCAGTGGAATTTCAGGTTCAAGAGCGTGTCCTCAACTTGTCCTTACCATCGCCTCTGGAAAGTAAGTCGTCTTTCCTTAAGACGCAGCAGTGTTGCCAGTCAGGGCTGACGGGTAGATGCACCGTTGCCTCAGGAAATAAAGAGTTCATGTAGTCGGCCGTAAAATAGGAGCAATAAGACTCCGCAGGTTTGGCCAATAGTTCCTGCTGACAGAGTTCAGCTCCCGGTTCGATATACAACACGTCATCGACTTCAACACACCAACGTGGCTGACTTTCCGCGCTCCCAGTCGCGGGACTCCTGGTCTCGTGGGAACTAAATTGACGGATTACGCCAGTCCCTCGACGCAGACTGGGATTACACACTGATCTGTCATAGGACGGGTCCGCGAAAGTAAACGCCAGTACTCCCCCGGGCAACAACTGACGGCCAAGTTGCTCCAGAAGATCGAGCATTTCGTTTTGGTGCGTGTGAGTGAATACCGAAAAGGCCAGAATTATATTGAACTGCAACCCGAGATCCGGAATTGGCAGTTTTCGAATTCCCTTGGAATTGAAGTACGAACTGTAACGGTCATAGAAAACAAAATGAGCTCGAGGAAAGTCGCTACGTCCATGTTCGATTGCAGCTTGAGTGACGTCCAGGCACCAGTAGTCGTTGTGCTCGACGTAGTCGTCTGAGCCGGTGAGAAAGCCACCAACGTTGCCGCCAAAATCCAGGATCTTACTACCCTTCCAAGCTGGCTGCCCCAGTACCTGGTTGAAGTAGGAGAACTGTGTTTGCCGCATGGAGATGTGAGCTGCCATGGTATTGATTACTTTTTTTGAAAATCTCGGATCGAATTGCAAAGTTTCGCGTCTTCGACCGGATGAGGAAGACTACTTTGTTTTTCTTAACCGACTGCAGTTTTTGCCCTTCAACATTCACCAGCAAATGACATCGCTTCAAACTTCGAGGGTCCACGGCACTGTCTCTGGCAGGACGCCGTGACGCTTGGCCCAGCGTTGCAAGGCCCACGGTTGGGTATCGACGTCGCGATATTCGCCCAACAATTGCCGGGTAACCGGATCAGCCTTCAGGAGGTAACGTTTGTCTAGCATCTCCAGGTAGACCTCTGGTTTCATCCAGCGATAGGAATAGCCGTACATCAAGACTTTCGACACTCGGTTACTCCGATTGGGAGTAGCGGTGTGGAAGATACGATTCTCAAAGAGAAATGCGTCGCCCGCGTTCAGGCGCAGGTCGCACACTTCGACATCTGCTGGATCGACTTCCCCTTTTGGTAGAGCCAGCGGGGTCTGCTTCAGATGACTACCGCGCGCCATCAGTGTCATGCCACTGTTTGGTTGATGGTAATCCGTCAAGCAGTAGGCGATCTTGATGCCCACCAGGGGCAAATCCTGGTGGCCCAGGTCGCGCGGAATGCGGATGTCGCGGTGCCAGCCTCGCCTAAAGGTTGGGGCATCCGGATCTTCAGGTCGCTTGTAAAGGAGCGTGGTTGAGTGCAGGTGAATATTAGGACTGAGTAGTTGGACCACGAGCGGTACCGTCGAACTGTTAGACACCAGGTCGAAGAGTGCCGGTTCACTCAGCAATCCCGGTCGCAGGTCCACAGAGTTATACTCCGGCCGGCCCATCATGACGGGCCGGTTGAGCAACGCTTTTGCCAGCCGGTCGCTCGCTTCGACGAGGCGTTCAACCTTTTCTGCTGAGAGAGCACTAGGAACTACCAGGAACCCGTCTTCAGCAAAGGCTCGCCGCTGCTCAGGTTTGAGGTGAACGAAATCCAAATGACACTCCCTTGACGCTTCAACTAATCTCCGGGTTCATTGCAGACTTCCTAATGACGCAACAATGCTGCATTTCATTGTTGACGGGAGGCAGAATCGTTGCCTTCGGGAACAAGTTCTTCATGAACCTCGGAGTGTAAAACGCATGACATGTTCGCTGCGCGTCCGGCTCGTAAGGATGAAGCTCTTCAGTCTCGATATACAGATCATCGGCGTTTACGAGCAGAAGCCAATCGGCGTTTTGAGCTTTTTTTGTCAGGCCTGCAGTATCCAGATTTAAGTCGTAACCTCCTTCTTGGGCCAACTCAAGTTCGCGATCCAATCGCCACTGAAAGTTGTTTCCGCGATATTGGCCCGGCCAGGAAAAGTGATAGGGATCGATAAAGGTAAAAGCTAATGTGCCATCGCTCGTCAACAGGCCTTCCAATTGTTTGACTAACTGCAGCATGTCGGTCGGGGTTGTGTTTGAAAAGACTGAATAGGCAACAATATAGTCAAACTTTTGCCCCAGATCAGGAAGTGGCAGCTGGGGAACCCCGTGCGGATTGAAGAAGAAAGAATAGCGGTTGTAGAAACGCCAATGCGCTTTCGGAAACGAGACCTTACCGTGCTCGATTGAATCTTTCACTACATCGAGACACCAGTAACGTTCCTCATCGATCGTCGCCGCCGGATCTCTCAAGATGTTTCCAATGTTGCCCCCAAAATCCAGCACATCTTTTCCACTCCACATCGACTCGCCCACCTGTTGCGAGAAATACGTGAACTGACCAAACTTGTTCGAGAGAAATGTCAGACAGTTTCTCCTGGGTTCGCTTCGTCAGGCGTCAAACGGGTCGGTAAAAAAACTCGCGATTAACGTAGCTCGATCTGCCACTGCGGTCCGGAAACGTCACGAAGAGTACGATCACCAGCACGCCTTTGTTGACGCGCAGGTACGTTTCGGCTTTCATGAAACCAAGGTCGAAATCAGCAGACAGGGCCACCGCACGCTGACCGGCCTCTTCCTCGAGATTGGCCAGCGTTCGCGCCCGGGTCGAGGGCCAATCAATTAGACCATTCAGGCCCACGCCCTTGATATCGACGCGGAATCCGTCGCCGTCTCGTTCGATTAGAATTGATGCTATGCCGCGCGTGCCGGGGTCTGTATTGATCCATTGACCGATGAGCTTGTCTCCGCTCAAGTTCGCAGCCGCCGGATCAGAGAGTGCGGGATCCAGGTCGCCACTCTGTTTGAACTGAAAGGTCTCGACCATGATGAAGACTCATCTCCGAGGCAGCAGACGTTCCATCGCCAATTTGTTAAATAAGGACTGAGTAGTGGGCCTGTTACAGTATTAAGATATTGTGAGTTTGAACCCGAATGTCAATGGCTTACAAACCATCCTGAGAACTCGACCGACTTATGAAGCAAACACTGAGATATTACTACTTTTACTGCAGTACGTTATCTCAAAGGCGCCATTTTCACAAAGCAAAAATCAAGAGCCTGACTGAAACTATTGATGAGATCTTGAGGCATCAGAAAAGCATCAGCCGCTTTGGTGACGGCGAACTAAAACTGATGCTCAAGCAAGGAAACATTGTCTTCCAGGCCGAAAGCCAACAACTCTCACAGCGCCTTAAGGAAGTTCTCAACTCTGATTTGCCCAATCTAATCATCGCCCTTCCCGGTCCGCTGTGTTCCGTCAGAAAAGAGATTCTGAGCTCAAAACTCTTCTGGCTGCGGTTTATCAATTCCTACGGTAACTTGCTCTCCGCCTACCTGGACCAAAATCGAGTCTACGGTAATGCGGGCATTTCCCGCTTTTATCTCGGTTTGACGGACAAGAGACTATCCGCGCAAATCCTGGAACAGCTGAAAAGGATTTGGGACAAGAAAGAGGTCCTTATCGTTGAGGGGGAATTCTCAAGAATGGGTGTAGGCAATGATCTGTTCGATAATGCAGCGGGGCTCGGGCGGCTCGTTTGCCCCGCTGCCGATGCCTTCTCAAAGTACGAGGAAATCCTGGCGGCTGCCAAAAAATATGGCCAGGATAAATTGATTCTTGTCGCCCTGGGTCCAACTGCCACCATCTTAAGTCACGACCTCGCGCAAAATGGTTATTGGGCCATCGACATCGGCCACGTCGATGTCGAGTACATGTGGATGCTCAGCAACGCGCAAAGCAAAACTTTAGTCAAGGGACGATCTGTTTGCGAAATCAAAGGTGAACAAGATTTACAAATCCCTGAAGCCTACCAAGATGAATATTACAAAAGCATCATTGACACAATCGGGTCGTGTGAATTGGTGGATCGTCCGTGAACTCACGATCCAAGAAACCCCATGAAACAACATAAAGACTACTGGGCCAGGGCGAAATACTCTCGTACAAAATA
>DATFRK010000822.1:0-2810 GCA_035263325.1 Pyrinomonadaceae bacterium
TAGCAGCCGGCTTAGGTTTGGCTGTTGCCTGGGCGACTGCGGGACGAGCCTGACTGCTGGCGCGGGCGATAGACAAAGGCAAGCAACCCAGGAGCGCAATGACCAGGATCTTTATTAAGGTAGTCGGCCGAGTCATGGTGATCGATTAGCTTTCCTTCCTCACGCTCTCACAGCCACTGCCTGTTGAATCTTCTCCAGGGCACCGCTGAGGACATCATCTTCACGGGCGATGCAAAGTCGCATGTAACTCTCATGCGCTTCGCTTTCCGCGAATGCTCCTCCAGGTACCCCCGCCACACCCTTACTTAACAACATTTCATTGAACTCGATCGCATCGCCATAGCCTTCCGGAATTCGCGCCCAGATGTAGAAGGCAGAACCGGATTCATAAATTTGGAACCCCGCCTGCCTTAACGCTGCCACCGCTGTCCGTCGCTTGGCGCTGAACTTGTCACGCAGCGCCTCATAGTAATTGGGATCCGACATGAGGACTTCAGCCAGGGCCAGTTGCAGCGGAGTTGGTGAACACACGTAGAAGACGTTGTTGGTGTTATTGATCGGAGCTACGAGTGCTGGCGTGCCGTACACATAACCCAGCCGCCAGCCGGAAATGTTCCATGACTTGGAAAACGAATTGACGGTGATCGTGCGTTCCCACATCCCGGGCAGCGTGGCCATTGAGATGTGCGCTTTGTCGCCCACGACGTAGTGTTCATAAACTTCGTCGGCGATGCACAGCAAATCAAACTCCTGGCAGACTGCGGCAATCGCCTCCAGTTCCAAGCGCGTGAACACTTTGCCCGTAGGATTCGCCGGACTGCAGGCGATAATGGCTCGCAAAGGAAAATCTGGCCGACTCTTCCACTCGCGACAGCGGGAGCGGAGCTCATCGACATCGAGTTGGAGATCCTCGCCGTGCAAAGGCAAAACGTGGGTAGTGCCGCCTAACTCGTCGAGGATGCGCCTGTGATATGGATAGTAAGGCTCAAAAACAAGGGCGGAAGCGGCTCTCAGATGTGTGTGCGCGATGGCGATGAGCGCCGCGGTGGCGCCGGGAGTAATCAACAACTCCAACGGCGAGGCTTTCGGGTCAACCTCGAGGTTATTGAAACGGGAAATCTTTTGCGCCACGGCGGCGCGCAACTCGGGAACTCCCTCGGCCGGGCTGTAGTGATTGCGACTAGCTTTGATTAACTCACTTGCCGCCCGGGCGAGATCGGGATTGATCGCTAACTCTGATTGACCCTGGACCAGGTTCCCGCTGGGCGGCACCAGCCTGGTGATTGTTCTGATCTCGGGTTGGTTCTTCTTGGTCATTGTCTTCGTTGCCGTTCCTTGCATGGTTTCTTTTGCAGTCTGATACCTATCTCAACCTCAATAAGTCGAACTGAAGTGTAATAAATTTCCAGCAAGAGCAAACCACAGCGTGCCCAGACACGCAAGCAACAACACTGTTGCCTGCAACTTGCCCCAAATTCTTCGGCGATTATTGGTCCAGGCGAGGAAGGCATTGACCAAGGCCAAAAGTGTACCCACTGCTCCCAGGACCCCGATCACCTGAATCAGATGAATCCAGCTGTTGGTGCGGTCATTGAAGACCTCGAGGTGTAAGAGTCCGTAGACCATCAGACTAAACAAAGCGACAAAGAAGACCAGGTTCAACACAAAAACGAGTCGCACACCAAGGCGCAGCAGTCGTTCAGGTGGACTCAAATCCAGGCGCGCACCGTAATGTTTCCTCACTCCCCAGGCAACCGGCCACAGGATCAGCGTAAGCAGCATCAGCACCAAAGAAATAATCAACACTGTCATGAGTAACTTTCCGCTCTGCAGGGTGCCGACTCGCTGGCCCACAAAAAACGGGAAGGGCAAAATCATTTCCATGTGACCTTGCTGATCTGGTTTGAAGACGAGTTTGTCTTGTCCGCCACGCTCCTGGAACGTCATGGGAGCAATTGCCTGCCAACGTTTTGGCTTTCCGTTGGCCCCAGTCAGCAACGGCACTTCGATATCGCCGTCAGCGACCGGTGAGACAGTGAACTGACTGATTATTGATGTCGCTCTCAGGAACGACGTCTCACTACTCCTGCTCAGCGTATAGGTGCCGGCTACAGCTTTCGCGTCGTCCTTTGCGCTTGCAGAATTTGCCGCGGGGGCCTGGTACGGATAATAGCGATCAAGAAATGCTTCCCAGAGATTCGTTCGCGGAGAGTCTCCCAGTCCGGTACTGGTACCCGCGCTGTTGTAAGAAACAAAGAAACCGAGCTTCTGATCCGGCACCAGGTGTAGATCGCTGTGGAAGTAAACAGTATCCCCGCCGTGTCCGATGATGCGATGACCATTACGCGACTCTTCATAGAACCCGTAACACATGGCGTTCATCGCGTCGTCAAGACCAAACAAGCGGCTATGCATTAAGGTGGCAGTTTCAGGTTTCAGTATCCTGGCGTCGCCCAACTGTCCATCCTGAAGATGAGCGATCATGAACTGGGCCATATCGGTGGCTGTACTACTTAGACTTCCTGCAGGAAAGGGATTTATCACCTCAAATGGTCCCGCCTCGTCTGACGCAAGCCGGTAGCCACTAGACATTGATGGTCCAAGGTTGGCGGGAAGCGGCTGGGTGAACGTGGAGTGGTCCATCTTCAGCGGCCGGAAGATATTCTCCGCCACATACTCTTCAAAGGGACGGCCCGACACACGCTGGACAATGTACCCAGCGAGGGCGGTAGCGTAGTTTGAATAGGCGGGAACAGTGCCCGGGGGATAGACACGGGCGGGTATATGGGTCTTGAGATACTGGCCCAGAT
>DATFRK010000823.1:0-3866 GCA_035263325.1 Pyrinomonadaceae bacterium
ACGCCCAGTGAACTGGGTAGAGTTAATTCTGCCCCTTTGGTCAGAAATGTTTCTTTTGACAGGGTAACCAGATGGGTGCGCGAAGCAGCAACGTCAAGAGCGGCGATAGTGACAAATTCAATTGATGGCGACGAGGCAGTGGTCAATGGCCGCGATTTTAGCAGGCGCTCAGCCTCAGTGATGCGCGACTGAATTACGGGCGGCGTGAGAAAAAGAGTTGCGGGTTTGGCAACAGTCTGATTCTCGGGTTCTTCCGCAACAACAAGCTTGGTTTCTACTGGTACCGTCGCGGCGGCGGGCAGGCTGGGTTTCGGAGGTGCCTGCTGTGCCTGCGTCGGCGTTGTGTTCGTTGCCTGGGCGCTTTGGCTTGCACCTGTGACGGTACGAGGTCGCACCAACGAACTGGAATCCTGTGCTTGAGCTTGGTTAAAAACAGAGAGAAGTACGAAAGTAACAGTAGGGGCAAAAAGGGTAGTACTCTTCATTTTGTTTTTTTAGGAGAGTTTTAAATCCAAACCTTATCGAGGGGCGATAAGTGTTGGTTAGATTCGCCCATCTACACTGAAGTTGTCAACCTTTTTCTACTAACCAGAGTTGACTGGGAAGGCTGCGTGCAAGAGCCTGAAAGAGGCGGCTTTTCCTTATTCTTCGATTGACCTAAGTAATCCAACGCCTTAATATAGCTGCCTACCCCACAACTTCCCTCGTTTTACCCGACGACTCTATGAAGCATTCACGAGCCATGACACTTGGAAAGACTGTACTAGTCGTCGACGATTCAGAAGATACCTGTCAAATGTTAATGCGGACGATGCGAGCCTTTGGTTTTAGGGCAGTTTGCGCCTACAACGGATGGGAAGCTCTGCAAAAAGTGCGTAGCCTTAATCCCGATCTGATTCTGCTCGACCTGAATATGCCCAAGATGGACGGCCTGACGGCGGCCGAGAACATTCGGCAGCTAAAGAAGGGCTATGCGAAGGTGCCGATAATTGCCATCACAGCGTTCGACATTTACGGGATGGAAGAGGCGGCCACGCAATCAGGCTGCGACGAATATCTAACTAAGCCACTCGACCTCGACCGTCTGGAAAATACCTTGCGGAGCTATTTGGGATACATTTAGCCGGTGGCTAGTGGTGATTTTTATCGGACCTGTTCGATCTATTCAATACTACTGACGGCGACTACCAGTACTCTCAACGATCGTCAACTCTAGACTGTCTTTTCCTCTTCCGGGAGCAATCTGTATACTCCTCAGCGCCATTTTGTGATCCCGACCGACACATCGCTAGTCTTCATATAAAGCAAAAGGAGGGAGCAACTTATGCTTATTAAGCCGACGACCTGTTGTGCCACCATCGCGTTGCTGGTCCTAACAGCCCTTGCGGTCGCGATCCCTTCTGACAGAGTAATAGCCCAGAACTCAAAGACAGGTGCGACCCAATCGATGATTAGATCCAATAAGTATCCCTTGGCGAGAAAGAGTGACCAAGTCGACGACTACCACGGAGTGAAAGTAGCTGACCCTTACCGTTGGCTCGAAGATCTTGACTCAAACGAAACCCGGGCCTGGGTGGAAGCAGAAAACAAACTTAGCTTCGCCTTTCTCGAAGCCATTCCTGCGCGCGCGACAATCAAGGACCGTCTGACTAAGCTTTGGAACTATGAGAAGTACGGTGTGCCGTTCAAGGAAGGCAACCGTTACTTCTACAGCCGAAATAGCGGCCTGCAAAATCAGAGCGTTGTGTATACCGTAACCGCGCTTGAGGCGCAGCCACAGCTAGTAATTGATCCCAATACTTTGTCCACCGACGGCACCGTGGCTGTTTCCGGTATGGCAGTAAGTGACGACGGCAAACTGCTGGCCTACGGTCTGTCTGCCTCTGGCTCTGACTGGCAGGAATGGAAAGTGCGCGATGTAGAGACCGGAAAGGATCGCGCCGACGATCTCAAGTGGGTGAAGTTCTCGGGCGCCTCCTGGACACCAGACGGAAACGGGTTCTTCTATAGCCGCTATGACGAACCAAAGACTGATTCTTTGAAGGCGACTAACTATTTCCAGAAGGTCTACTACCACAAGCTTGGCACGGCCCAGAGCCAAGACACGCTCGTTTACGAACGCCCGGATCAAAAGGATTGGTTATTTGGCGCGAGCGTGACCGAGGATGGCCGATATTTGATCATCACGGTCTTTCAAGGCACAGACGTCAAGAGTCGGGTCTACTACAAGGATTTGCAGTCCAGCGACGGATCAGTGGTGAGACTGCTCGACGACTTTGATGCTTCTTACTCGTTCATCGGGAACGAAGGAACGCGCTTCTGGTTTCAGACTGACTTACAGTCGCCGCGCGGCAAAGTTGTTGAAATCGATATCACGAAACCAGCTCGTACTGATTGGAAGGTGGTCGTACCCGAAGCGAAAGAAACACTGCAGGCGGTTACCCTGGTCAATCACAAGTTGATTCTCAATTACCTCAAGGACGCCTATACCCAGGTCAAGATCTACGAGACTTCCGGACAGTTATTAAGAGAGGTTGAGTTTCCTGGCATCGGTTCAGCGGAAGGTTTTGGCGGCAAAGCTACTGACAAGGAGACCTTCTTTTCGTTCACGGGTTTCACTACCCCAACGACGATCTATCGCTACGACATGGAAACGGGAAAGAGCACCATCTTTCGTCAGCCCAAGGTGGACTTTGACCCGAACAATTACGAAACAAAACAGGTCTTTTATAGCAGTAAGGACGGCACCAGGGTGCCGATGTTTATTACTTACAAGAAGGGCCTTCAACTTGACGGGAACAATCCCACCTATCTCTACGGTTACGGAGGATTCAATATCTCTCTGACACCGGCGTTCTCCGTTGGTAACCTGGTCTGGATGGAAATGGGTGGCGTCTACGCGCAACCGAACTTACGCGGAGGCGGCGAGTATGGCGAAGACTGGCACCAGGGCGGGATGAAGCTCAAGAAGCAAAACGTCTTCGATGATTTCATTTACGCGGCCCAGTGGCTCATTGACAACAAGTACACTTCGAGAGCGAAGCTGGCGATCGGAGGCGGCAGCAACGGCGGTTTGTTGGTCGGCGCGGCGCTGACTCAGCGACCCGATCTCTTTGGTGCCGCGCTGCCCGCTGTGGGAGTGATGGATATGTTGCGCTTTCAGAAGTTCACGATCGGTTGGGCCTGGGTGTCAGACTACGGCTCTGCAGAGAATGCCGAGGACTTTAAAGCGCTCTACGCTTATTCACCGTTGCACAATATCAAGACCGGGACAGCGTATCCGCCGACAATGATCACTACGGCTGATCATGATGATCGTGTTTGGCCGGGACACAGTTTTAAGTTCGCTGCGACCTTGCAAGAAGCGCAGGCTGGCGATGCGCCCATCTTGATTCGCATCGAGACCAAGGCCGGTCACGGCGCCGGAAAACCAACCTCGAAAATCATCGAAGAGATTGCTGACCGCTGGGCGTTCCTGGTGAAGACCCTCGCTATGAAGAGCTAGTTCAGGAGCGGAAAGCAGTGAGCAGGAGGCAGAAGGCAGTAAGCAGGAGGCAGGAGCCGGAATGGAGAAAGCGGATTGGTCATATATCATTTGCCATTTATCATTTGACATTTGGAATACCGCGTTCGCGTTGGACCACTAACTTCGCGTTGGATCACACGCTTCGCGTTGGATCACAAATTGCGAAGATGAAGGTCGAACAGACGTCTTAAGAAAATGTCAAATGATAAATGTCAAATGATATATGACCAATCCGCTTTCTCCATTCTGCCTCCTGCCTTCTGCCTACTGCTTTAATCCGACCAGGGGGCCGGTTTGCGCACCCAGCGGAAATCGCGCAACTTATCCTGCAACTCCTCCG
>DATFRK010000824.1:0-4039 GCA_035263325.1 Pyrinomonadaceae bacterium
CATTGGCGAGTCAGCTATGGCGCCAACGCGACCGTCGGCGCCGACGGAGTAATCACTCTCGCCAACGCAACCACGTTCGGCGCAGTTCCAACTTCGACTCAGGATGTCTTCTTCCGGCTCTGGAACGGCATTGAGCTAATCAACACTTTTTCCGGTGCTGACGTGCCTTTACAGGATGGCATTCGGCTGAATTTCGATCCGGTAGCGTCGGGAAGATATGCGCCTGGCGACTATTGGACATTCTCAGTTCGCGCCGGCGAGATCGCGAACAATCCCACCCTAATCAATCATCAACCGCCGCAGGGCATTCATTATCACCGTGTGCCGTTGGCTGAGTTGACGTGGACGACCTCGACCTCGGCTGCTATCGAAGACTGCCGCCGCGTTTTTCAGCCCCTGACCAAACTCGCGACGTGTTGTACCTACCGAGTCGGCGATGGGGTTCATAGCCATGGTGATTTCACCAGCATTCAGGCAGCCGTCGATCACCTGCCCGCCGCCGGCGGCGAAATTTGCGTGCTGCCGGGAGAATACCAGGAAAACGTCACCATCAATCGCCGCCGGAACATAACCATCAAAGGATGCGGCGCAAGGTCGCATGTCTTTTCTCCAGCGCCGGCGGCAGGGGCCCAGGCTGCGCCCGTCTTTCATATCATCAGATCACAAAACATCAATCTTCAATGGCTCAGGATTGACGCGGACGATTCCGGCATCGGAATTCTCGTCACTGGGCCGCAGATAGTTTTTGGGGTCCGAGGTTTCCAGCTTCAGCCCAGCCAAAATATTACGCTCGAGAATCTGATGGTCCGCGCGGCCACGCGCAGCGCCGTTGACGTTGAGCAGGGCTTTCACATAACCATCAGACGCTGTCTAATCGAAATGAAAGATGTACCCAGCGCCCGCCCCGGCCTCTTCATGATCGCCGAAGACGGATTGATTGAAGAAAACGTCGTCCTCGCGATCAGTACGGAGCAGCGAATCACTAAGATCGACGTGATCAGGCCTTTCGATCCTGTGGTCGTGGTTGCCGCTCACAAAGCGCTCGGCGGTATTCAACTCGGCGGGACCTGCGAGCGCATTCGCGTTATCAATAACCTGATCATGGGCGGCATTGGGAACGGGATTACTCTGGGGAGTCTTCGCACTATCGATACCAATGGGAACCCGTTGCCGGAAGAACCTGAGCCCGAACCAGATCCGTGCGAACCCTGCAAGGACGGTGACTCTTCGGTTCCGCCCGGCGGGCAGGGCGGAACGCGTACCGTTTCCGCCGGCGCGCTCTATGACATCCTGATCGAGCGCAACCGGATCTTTAGAATGGGCCTGAACGGAATCGGCGTGGTCGGATTCTTTGATGTCAGGGGCGCGGCCGCCACAACCGAGATAATCACGGTCACTTATCTTCGCATTTTGGGAAATGAGATACGCAAATGTGTTTCTCGTCCGCTGGCAAACATTGCTGCAAACAAGCAGGGTTTTATGGGATACGGCGGGATTTCACTGGCATCGGTCCTCGATCTTTTTGTGCGGGACAACTTCATCGAAGACAACGGCTTCGATTTTGTAAATCCTGTTTGTGGAATCTTCCTGCTGCATGGTGAAGGAGTGGAGATCTCACGCAATGTCATCAGGAACAATGGGCCAAGGGCGCTCGAACCACCGACTGCGGCCAAACCCGGGCCAAGAGGTGGCATCTTTCTCGCCACCTTACTTGCTCCCACTGTCGATCTGGCGCCGACACAGTCGAGCAAAGTTTCTTTCTCGAACGGTACGCCGGCTTTAAAGGTGCAGGAGAACATTGTCAGCGCGCCGCTCGGCCGGGCTCTCACCGCTTTTGTGCTGGGTCCGGTTTCCGTAGTTGGCAATCAATTTACCAGCATGGAAATCGAGCCGGGCGCGGTGAAAGTAAGCACGGTTTTGATCTTCAACCTGGGCCAGGCTAGCGATGCCCAAACCATTTCACAAAACTATTCGAGTCTGAAGCGAGGACAAACGAGCACGCCGGCGAAAGACGTGGGCACGTTCTCCGCGACGCCCGGCCGTGGAGTAACAGTCGAAGCGACCGCTCCGCCGGCGCCTCCGCGACAGCTTCTCAACGGCAGTGTTCTCTTCACCAACAATCAGTGCCTGCTGGAAAGCCTGGAACGTCCTGCGCGCGCAGGAACGGGCTTAAATCAATCGCTCGGATTTGAAATCGGCGCTTCAATCGCCATCATCACTTTGGACGATATTGGCTTTCACAATAATCAAGTTGAGTGTCTGATTGTGACTCGATATCTCACCGACGTAGCGCTCCTCGGGTTGATGTCCGTGCGCGCGAGTGATAATCGCTTCAAGGAAGTCGCAAACCACGTCACCTTTTCGGGCATCACACTCGGCCGGCTCAACATGACGACCGACAATCAGGCGACGCACTGTCTGCTGATTTTGGGACCCGTGTTCACGAAGGTGAATACGCCCAATACGATACTCCGGCAGCCTGGTCTATGCCTGAGTGTAAATCGGTTTTTTGACCAGCTGTTTCAGTGAGACAAAAAGGAGACAGGCAAAATGAACTCAGAAAATACGGCAGCCTCGGCAGAATCCACGAATCAAGTCTCGGACGTCGTGCAAAGCGGCCTGCCGGAAATGGATCAGTTGCGCGCCCGGATCCTGGATAACCTGCAGTTTATTCGAGTTGCCAGAGGAGCAAGTTTACAAAGCGAGGCCGAACGTTTGGCTGCCACGCTGGGCGATGATCACCCTCGCGTCGTCGAATTGCTCGCGCGCCACGCTGACAACGAGCTGCTCATCAAGGGCCTGACCGCTGAAAGTGAGCGAGCGCAGGTGGTCCCGCCTGAGCCGAACAAGGACAGCTGGGTACTGCACGGCTTCATACGCGATCAGCAGCTGCGTGGCCTGCCTAACGTGACGGTCGCGCTCTACGACTCGACCGGGAATTGGATGCAACAACTCGGCTTTGCCGGGACATCAGCCAACGGCTATTTCCATCTGGAGGTTCGGAGTCTGGCTAATCTTAAGCCGCCACTCTTTGTGCATGTGTTAACCGGACAGGCTACGCTGCTGCATACAGATGACGAACCGCTGACTCCCGCCCTCGATACGGTGCTCTATCACGAAATCATTGTCACCGGTGACAAAACAGCCGCGCCGCCGGTTGAGACGAGAGAAGATCCCGTAGCTCAGCCCGGCGCGTGGATCGTGCGCGGCCGGGTGACCGACAAATCCGGAAAAGGTTTGAGCAAGTTGATCGTGAGCGTTTACGACAAAGACCTTCTGTTCGACGATCGTTTGGGTCAGGCAGAGACTGATAGCAACGGAGATTACATCCTGACTTATCACCGCGAAGACTTTCGTGACGTCATCGAGCGAAAGCCCGACATCTATGTGAAAGTCCTCGATCAGCAGGGCAACATACTTTATTCCTCGAAAAAGAAAATCAAGTTCAACGTCGGTCGGGTAGAGATTGTCAACGTGGTGATCGGAGAATAGAATGACGCGCAAACGCGCTTGAATTATTTCGTTTGAGATTTTCCCGAGAGCGATGGGAGCGCTGGCATTACAATCAAAAGAGCAGTCGACACCTCTCAAAAAGAAGGGGCCGGCGATCCAACCTGTTCCAGTCTTACCTCTGTTTCCACAACCAGCCTCAGTTAACTCTCCTTTCATTCAACGCAAGGCCGGATGCGCTTGCGGCGGGGATTGTCCTGAATGCCGAAATGAGTTGGGAATTCAAACAAAACTCAAGGTGGGCGCCGCCAACGACGGGTTCGAACAGGAAGCCGATCGGGTAGCCGAACAGATTGTCAGTGGCGGCGGACTTTCTTCATCAGTGAATCATGCTGGCCGGCGGGTGCAGCGGGGGATGAGTGCCGGCGGCGAAGAGGAAGAAGAAACCGAAGCGAACGCGGTGCGACGAGTGTCGAATTCAAATGGCAGGATGAAGATGCCTTCGGGGACTGAGTCCTACATTCAATCACTGGGAGGCGGAGGCCGGCCGCTGTCTCAGACTGAAGCTCAATACTACGAGCCGCGCTTT
>DATFRK010000825.1:0-5739 GCA_035263325.1 Pyrinomonadaceae bacterium
TCGTCATCGGTGCCGAGGATCTTGTCGTCGCCAGGAAGGCGCAGTTTGTAGTTGGTGAATGACAATCCCCCGGGTGTTGCGTCATCCGTCGGGGAGTTCAGGGAAACTTTGCGAATGACCGGTACGCGCAAACCTCGGCCCTTCTGCGTGGCAACGGCGGCGACGTCAGCGCGCGGCTCGTAACCGGTAACATCCAGGTCATGCAAGGCTGCGGCGATCGAACCGTCTGGATCAGGAAGCTTGGCGAGATCCTCTTTCAGCGTAGTTTGATCGGGTAGTGTTTTGTACTTCAGTTGGTATTCAAAGAAGGCGCGATCAAGGGTGAGGTACTGGGCGCGATATCCTGCCTCGATCGACATTCGACGTTGGCGTATTCGCGCCGGGACCGTAATGCCGATCAGCAGGGCGATCAATAGGCCCACAACTGCATTGGCCAGCAAACCGCGACGAGCGTGTTTGATGCCACAAAAGCGCTCCGGTTGTTTAAGCATCGACCGGTAGATCTTTCGGCCTATCAAAAGCGTTACGAACAGCACCGGAATCGAAATCCACTTCAAACGCCAGGCAGCAGTTTCACCGGCGGCTATCCAGGACCAGAAGCCCAGCGACAGCGCCGGACGCTGGAACAAGGCGATGAAGGTTTGGCCTACAAAAACCAAAACTGCTAACGCACCGCTGACGATTAAAATCAGCGAGCGCGCATAAGACGGCAACTCATGTTCAGGCTTGGGGAGCGCTTCGCCGACCGCGCGCGCACCGCAAGCACAACCACTGCTCAATGGACCAGCAAGCTGGCCCCCGCAACAAGGACAGATCGTCAATTCTTTATTCCTCGAAGGTATAGATAAGGAAGTTGCCATGTAGATGGGAAGGCCGTTCCTAACCCGGCTTATGTACTAGTCGTTGTTCTGCCCGCCGTTCATTTCCAGTACCAGCACTAGTTGCACTGGCTTGTGAATACGAAGATTGCGTTTCAACGTTCTCTGTTTTTACCTCGATCCGGCTAAGTTCCCGCCAGGTGTGGTACATCCGATGCGCGAACGTCCAATAGGAACCTACAGCAAGCACCCACAAAACTGCCGGCATCCGGTTGGCGAAAAAGTTCGTCGATCCCGGATAGGTACTTAGCGCTCCGATAATAAAGAGAACGACGCGTTCTGGCCGGCGGAGAAAACCAACATCACATTTAGGAATTAGGCTTTCGGCCCGGGCACTGGCGTAGCTTACCATAACTGAACCCATTAATCCGGCCCCGGCAAGAAAAACGTTAAGAGTCGAGTGAAACTGGGTGTCGCGAGCATAAAACACCATCAGGCCCACAAACACCACCATGTCAGACAACCGGTCCAGGGACGAATCTAGGAAGCCACCAAACCTTGTAACTCGGCCAGACAAACGGGCCACCTGGCCGTCGAGCATGTCGAAAAGATTTGCTACTATCAGGGCAATTCCGGCAGAAAAAAAGCGGCCCATGCCAAACAACAGGCCGCAGCCGACGTTCAGAGCAACTCCGATAACAGTCAGAATGTTTGGGTTGATATGGCCGTGAGCCAGCCAGCGTACCATCGCGTCAATTATTCGCTGGCCGGCGCGTCCGATGCTGGCTCCAAACATGAGTTAGGTCGATCTCTCCTTAACTATCAGGCCACTATTGGCCCGGCTGCCGCATGGCTGCATTATGCCCAAAACTGTAATAAGTTAACAGTTCCTTTGCGGACATAAGCGGCGAATAATAGGTAGGGGAAACGGGCTTGTCAATGTTGCCGCGGGGGCGGCAGTTCGGATGCGCGCGGCTGGGCACACCGCACCGTCCTCAGGGCTTCTTCTGGTTCTTCTCGCTAACCAGGGTTGTTTGTTGCAAAGCCACCTTGTACTGTTGCAGTAGTGTTGCTTTCCTGGCCTGGTCCTTGTCCATTTCGGCCAGCTTAGAGGCTTCCAGCAGCAGATTGGTTTTATACGACCACGCAGATTCGTTCTCTGGTGTCAGAGAGATTGCTTGTTCCGCCATCTCCAGCCCGTGATTCACACATTGCTGCGCCTGACTAAATTGCGGGTCTTCCGGCTTTAGATAATGAATGGAAGCCTGGCCTTTAGACTCAAGCGTGACCTTGCTACTGGGGAGTTCCGTAATGTTGAACGAGCAGTCCCAGTCCTTGGAGGCCAGGACCACGTAGGCCTCGGCTCTTTTCTCCGAAGCAATTGAGTAGTCGAGCGCCCGCTGGAGAATCCATCCTTTCAATAGAGACTCTTGTTTTGTATCTCCATAAAGATAGGCCACCGCCTTATAAGCCTCGTCGTCGCCAGGAAACCGGGCAAGGAGTCGTTGGTAAGCGGTAATAGCTTGCTCGGCCTTGGCCAGGTTTTCGGCACTTGCATCGCCAGGCTTAAACTGTGCGTGAATCGTTCGGGCAATAAAATAGGGAGCGGTCTTGTTCTCTGGATCGAGCGTCAGCGCTCTTTCGGAGTGCGCTTGAGCAGCGGCAAAGTCTCCTTTGCGATATAAGCGAGCAGCTTCGTCCAACTCCTTTTTAGCTTCCAACTGAGCTGAGGTTTCCGAACCCGCAGCACTAGTTTGTGCCGCCATGTTTTGCGTCGCCACCAATGAAACGCCCAGGCACAAGGTAGCGAGGATGATTGGTTTCATCGTTAGACCATCACTTGGCAAGATCGTCATGCAGTGTTCTTAACTGTCGCACTTCAAAATTTCGTGACCCAGCCGGAGTACGCACGACCACTTCATCGCCTTCCTGTTTTCCCATCAGGCTGCGGCCCACCGGCGACGTCGTGGAGATCAATCCCTGTGCCGGATCGCTTTCTTCTGGGGTAACCAGCCGGTAGGTCACCTCTTCATCTTTTTCGGCGTCGTAAAGCACCAGGGTCGACCCGTAGGACGCCTTGTCGCGTGGGACTTTGTTGGGATCAATCGAAGCAATCTCGCTGATTCTTTGGCGCAGTTCAACGATGCGGGCCTTAACTACATTCTGTCGGTCCAACGCCGCCCGGTACTCCGAATTCTCGCGCAAGTCGCCAAACTCCAACGCTCGTTTTATCTCTTTCGGGAGATGGATACGCAATTCGGTTTCGAGCTCATCGAGCTCCCCTTGCAGTTTTGCTTTTATTTGCTCTGACAAGTAGTCGTCCTTCTCTTTACCAAACTTAGAATGGAGCAATCATAGTGCCATCGGTTTATGGTAACTGGCTTCCTCAGGCGAGCCAAACGAAATCCCGGTGTCTCTCGCTGTTCGGACCAGTTGGCCGTTTGGCGGTACGGTCTTGGTATTGGTAATTGCCTCCGTCAAAGGTACCGTCACCACGTCGCCAGCCTGCAAGGCTACCATTACGCCTTTTTCACCGTTTGCCAGCGCGCGAACTGCGCACGAGCCAAAGTTTGTCGCTAGCATTCGATCAAAGGCGTTTGGTCGTCCGCCCCGCTGTAGGTGCCCCAGCACCACGCAGCGAGTTTCTCTACCTGTGAGTGACTCAAGCTCGCGCTGGCAATGCAAGCCGATTCCTCCCAGGCGAGGTGCATGAAGTGAATCACCCTTGTCCTGATAAATCAGTTCGTGGCCAATCTGCACTGCCCCTTCGGCGACGACGATAATACTAAAATTAGAGCCAGACAGATCGCGCGAACGTACTTTTTCCGCCACCGCCTCGATAGAAAAGGGAATCTCGGGAATAAGTATCACATCCGCGCCGCCGGCAATACCTGAGTGAAGCGCAATCCAACCGGCATGACGGCCCATTACCTCCAGGATCATCACTCGATCGTGGGACTCGGCTGTGGTGTGCAACCGGTCGAGGGCTTCGGTGGCAATATCCAGTGCGGTGACAAAGCCGAAGGTAAGTTCCGTGCAGGCCAGGTCGTTATCGATAGTTTTGGGTACGCCACACACCGGAATACCAAGCCTGTCAAACTCCGCTGCGATCGTCAGCGTACCTTCGCCGCCCAACACTACGAGCGCATCGATGCCGAGTATTTTCATGTTACGCAGTGCTTCGTCGTAGACACTGATCGAATTGCTGGCGGTGCCGTCCGGAGTACGCTCAGTGAACCGGCCGCGGTTACGCGTGCCGAGGATCGTGCCGCCGCGGGGCAGGAGACCGCGCACCTCGCCGGGCGAGAGAAACCGTGTCCGCGTGGCGCCAAGTAGTCCTTCAAATCCGTCTTCAATGCCGATAACGCGCATTCCATGTTCGCAGGTGGCAGTCTTAACCACTGCCCTGATCACAGCGTTCAGACCCGGAGCGTCACCACCACCAGTAACGATGCCAATGGTTCCGTACATAGAAAGGTTACTCTTCGCCGGTCCGAAAAATTACCTGCTCACGAATTGTGACAGTCTATAACTTCATGATGTGGGGTGAAAAGGCTTGTCTTGCTAATCTTAGATTCGTGGTCTTTGGGCTTCGGCGTTTGGTCTTTGCGCTTTGTTGGTAGAAGTCTTTCGCAGCCCGGAATTCGGAACCAAGGTCAAAGATCGCAGGCCAAAGACCAAAGACCGAAGACCATCAATCGGTAATCACCAATCGGCAATCTTTCAGTTGACCCTCTTTGACCCCTCGCGTAGCATAGCAGCGACTTTGAAAGGGAAATTTCCACTCGAGCGAAGAGGGATTCCACCGTTGGAAATCGACGACGACGCCAAAGAGATAGTTCGCGAAATCGGCACTGCCATAAACGAATCGGTCGAGAACTCGACGAAGGTTGCGGAAGCTATCGAACGATTACGGGAAGCCGGCTATGAAATGGAATTGACCCTCAGACTCGAGATTGGTTTGCGACCGCACGCCGACGATGATAGTGACAATGAGAACACCACTCTCGACCTCACCGAAGAGGATATCCAAGTGCTCCAACGAATGAAGATTCGTATCGACCCCGAACTTTAAAATCTCAATTAACGAACAAGAAAAAAAGCCCCGCTATCGAGTCTCGAAGCGGGGCTTGCTAGTTTCTAGAACGGATCAGGCATTCATCCTTCCGCCTTCATCCTTCCGAAGAGCTACTCCGGAACATCTTCACTGCCGGTCAGTGATTGTTGCCGCAATGCTGCTGCGCCCAATAGACCACCCATGCCCATCGACTCGACGGCACTGCTGGGCACCAACATTAACGCGCCTTTCTCCTTCAGGCCTTCATACAACATGTTCATCGCCCGGAGGTGCAACGCGGTCGGATTGTCTCGATACGACTGGGCTGCCTTCTCAAACGAGTGGGCAATTTCCACTTCGGCCTGGCCCAGGATGATGCGGGCTTGTTTCTCTCGCGCTGCCTGGGCTTCCCGCGACATGGCGTCCTGCAAGGCGGCGGGAATGATTACGTCGCGCATTTCTACCGATTGGACCGTGACGCCCCAGGGATTCGAGCGCTCATCGATCAGTTTCTGCAACTCTTCTTCGATGCGTTCGCGTCCGCGCAGTAGATCAGTCAACGACGTTCTGCCAATGATGTCGCGCAGTGCTGTCTGTGCAGCCCAACTTACTGCCTGCGGGTAATTCTGCACTTCCAGCGCAGCCTTCTCAGGATCGTAGACCATCCAGAAGAGCACGGCATCGACGTTGACCGGAACCGTGTCGGAGGTCAGCGTTTCTTCGGCGGCGAAACTCGTGGTGATAACTCGCTGGTCCACCCACGCGGAAACCTGATCGACAAACGGAATGATCCAGAACAAACCTGGACCACGCAAACCAACGTATTTACCCAATCGCAAGACCACGGCGCGCTCCCACTGCCGC
>DATFRK010000826.1:0-6742 GCA_035263325.1 Pyrinomonadaceae bacterium
GAATTCCAATTGACGAAAGAACTGCGCCGTTTATCCAAACGCGCGGCTTTTTCGCCCAGCCCGTAGAAATGTTCGTCGAATCCAAGTTTTTTCGAGGCCGCCACAAACTGACCCGCTTGCGGATCAAACATCATTTCCGCCAACTGGGACCTGGCATCGTAGGCCATGGGCTGTTCGTCAGCGTTGATGACCCGGTGAGTTTTTGGGTCACGAAACTCAATGAGTAATGGTGAGCGGTTAACGACTACTTCGAGTTCGCTGCTGGTAAGGCTCACTGCGCCGGCTGTTTCCTTCAACTCCCAGGGAAACGTGGCCCAGTCAAGTTTGGCAATGGCCCACGAGTGATCGAAGTTACTCAGCGGCTTCGCGAATGACGCCCTCACGCGAATTAGATCCGGAGCTAGCAGAGTCAGCTGCACCTGAGATTGGTCAGCACAGTTGAAAACCACACTACGGTCAGTCTTAGTGAAACTAACAACCGGTCCAATCTTGTCCAGCCTGGTAATGTCCTGGGCATAGACGGTGAACACGAAACCCAGGACGCACAAAATATTTGCCAACACTTGTCTCATCGTTTTACGTATCGCTCCAATATCACACTAGGCGTCTCGAGATTTCGTCCGCTCTTAACGTTCAGAAGCAAACGAATGAATTGCGCCATTGACCAGGCCAGCGGTGTGGCTGAACCGGTACCAGTACCGCAACGAGCTTCGCCAGCACTTCTATCCCACACTTGTTCCGGAATCATCATTCCCTCGTTGGCGAAGCCACTCATCGCCAACAAATATTCTCGCGTTGCCTTCCTGTTCCCACGGGCTAACTCAAACTCACCCCGCTCGCCCGAGAGTAAGGTCCACAGACGACCGCTGCCGGTCCGACCATCATAAGCACTGCCATCAGCGCGCTCACCATAAGCATCATGGTTATAGCGATACCAGGCTGCACCGTGCGGCGTTTCAATTTTAATCAGCCGGTCAACCAGCTCCAGGCTTCTCAAAATCAACGGATCCTTAGGACTTTTTACACCAAGGCGGACCAACTCCAGAAAACCTGCATCAACAATCTCCCGCTCGTCATAATTTCCGCCGCCACTATTGATCTCGATCGTGGCTCCATCGTTGGGATCATTGTTTTCTGATATTCGTAAGTAGTGACTTCCCTGCCCGCCCTGTCCGGTCGATGTGACGGTCCAGTGCTCAACCTCCTTAGCCCACTGATCCGCTGTCGCCAGATATCGTTCTGCCGACAGACGGTCGTCATGGAGGCGAGCAATTTGAGCGGCACAGACCAAGCCAGCGATCTCGGCAGCAATCGTAGCCGGCGAATAACCCGGCTTCTCTTCCCAGCGATCCTGACCCGTGGCTGGTCCATGCTGCAGAATGAAATCAGCGGCCGGCTTCAGGTGTTTGCGCCAGGTGCCCGAGTCGCTGCGACCAAGCTGAAAAGCCAGGACCAGCGGCAACGCAACCTGATCCATCTGCAGCCCGCCACCAATAGCCTGGCCATCAACTCGGGAGCTCTGCGGAAAACTTCCGTCAGGTTTCTGCTGCACGTTGAGTAGATAGTCAAGCGCGCGATTGGCCGCCGCACGATCGCCCATTGCCAGCAGTGCGGTGGCGATATGATATAGATCCCGAGACCAAACGGCGTGATACCCACTAACTGTCGGCTCGTTAGCGTTTGGGCCGCCGCCCCAGGGAATTGACGGCGACGCGATAGTTGCGCCGCGAAAGGTCTTGTCCTCAAGCGCTCGCAGGACCAGCGCTGCCATGTTGAACTGACGTTGGTATTGCTTCTCCACTCGAGGTAGTCGTGAGCTGAAGTTGTGCCAGCCGCTTTGATACTCGCGCTGGATTCGAGCGAATCCTTTTTTCAACGAAGCACGAGCATTGGCCAGGGCCGCTTGAGGTGTCTTGCCAAAGCCGAGTGCCAGTGTGCAGTGAGAGTTAACGTTTTGAAATCCCTGTAGACCTTTCAGTGACGCGACTTGTACCACGTTACCGTCCCCGGCACGAGAGGGGGTAAGCCCTCGATTGTTGCGGAGTTCGGTCAAGCCATCGCTGGTACCAAGATATCCGGTTGAAACTTCCATCTGATCAGCCCGGGCGCCAGGGAGGTCATTGTGATGAGCAAAGCCAGAACTGGAAATCAACGCCGACGCTTTGTCGCCATCGACTGCCAGCAATGCGCCATCTTCAAACCATCCTGAGTCGTGCCTGCCGCTATTGTTCAGCGAGGGATCGTAGTAGACGTAAATCTTCTCCTTGCTCCGGGACTTCACCTTAATATCGATCAAAAGGGTGTTGCGTTGCGGATCGGTGAGATAGGTTTTACTGATGGTGTAGTTGCCGTTTTTAGCCGAGTTGACTTGGCGAAAGCTCAACGAGTTCGCATCAACGATTTCGAGACGGTGATTCGTATCGTCAACCTCAGTTGCGACTTTGCTGCCAACAACCAGCAACTGCAACACCTGGACGTTCGGAGTGTCGAGCGTTGGATAATAAACTTCAGTCAATACGCCATCGGCCAAGGTAAACCAGACTTTTGAGGTCAGAGTGTTAGATGTACCAAAACCATTCTTGGCCGCGGTGAGCCAATGCGCATCCCCGCCAGGTCCACCGGGTGCAACCGGCTTTGTTGCCTGGGGAAAGCTAATGACAGCGGTGAACACAATTATGAGTAGAAGCGATGGCGCGCGATTCATTCGGTTAACGGGAGGCGGTTACTGCCCTCATGGTTTGGTATTTCTACATCATATCCGCACGTAGCACAAAAGCGCCTTAAGCGCGAGCAAATCAGTCCGGGCGCAGCCAGGACGGGGGGCTTACTGCGCGGCTAATGTGAGTTGAGAGTATGAGTTCTGGAAGGCTGACTATTGACCAGTTGTTGAGGTTGGTGTTATTAAATTGGCGTCCTGAAACTTTTAATAGCCCCGCTACCTCGTATTAAGTCCGCTTTGAGCCGTCTGCCTAAACGGCGTGTGTAATCCCCCAAAATTTCGAGTTGTCGTGGCCTACTCACAGGTAGTGTTAGCCACCCGATTCGAGCGACGGGCGCAAGCGCAATAACAACGAGTCGAAGCCTCCGTCTCGATGCACTCATCGCCCTAACCCAACTTCTCCTCCTAATAAAATTTTCTCGCGCTGAAAAGTAGCGGGCCTGTCCTCTGTTACGAGCAGAAGACAGACCCTTGATCACAGTAACCGGCACTTAGCAGGTCGCCTACCATGATCAGGACCATTCTAATTGTGTTTCTCTGTCTCTTGCCAGTTGAGGCCCAGACCATCCGGGAACAAACGCAACAAAATTTGATGGCCATGAACAACATCTCGGCCACTCAGATAGTTGATGGTAGTAGATATCGAGTGGCGATGTTTGGCGGTCAACAGGTTTTTCAACCGCGTCTACCGGCGCCCTACGTTGGCATTCGCCTGGGCGCGGAATGGTTTGGCTTGCTGCAAGACTCACAAACCTGGGCCCTTGTGCCTGCGGGAGATCATTTCACTTATTCGTCAGGTTGCCGCTGGTCTGAAACAGCCCACCGTGTCTTTCGCACTGATGTCGAGTGGGAAGGATGGGTACCATGTGAGGGTGAAGTTTACGTTGAAGGTAACAATATAGTTCGCATTACCCAGCGACTGAGGCCCAATCGCCTGGCCCAACTGGTCACCATCGACATGAATTACTCCTGGGTACAACTGAAAACGAAGCATCTCCTGCCGGTGCAAATGACCATGAGCGCCGTGTTCAAGAACGGCGACACTAAAACGGTGAGCGTTACCTGGGCGGAATACAAAGAATATGGCAGCGAGTTATTAGTTACAGAGCTTACCGAGAACCCGGAGTGGTAGCGACGGGATGCTGCAGTCAACTCGTAAATCCTAAATCGTGAAATTGCTCGAGTGCGTTGCTTAAGGATTCACGATTTACAATTCACGATTCTCAAAGTTGACCGCGGCATCCCGTCGCTACTCCGCTCCGGGTTCTCTATTGGAATGCATTCCTTCCAAATTGCTGGACTGGACCGCACGCTACTAAATACAAGTTGAAGTTTTAGTTCGTTGGTGCTATTAAACTGTTGTCCCTATCTTGGTTTAGCCCACATAGCCTCCCCAACGAGCCCTAACCGGCCTGAATAGCCGGTCCAATTCCCCCAAACAGCGCGGTTTTCCATAGTCCAGCTACGCGGTTGGACCAAACACACGATTCGAGCTACGGGCGGAGGTCTTTCGATGAAGCGAAGTACTCTTTTCTTTGTACGTGTTGTCCTATCCCAACTCTTCCTGCTAACACTTTTTAGCGTTGCTCACGCTCAATTCAAAGCTGGTATCCAGGGCACTGTGACTGATAGTGCGGGCGGTCTGTTGCCAGCCGCAAGACTCACGCTGACTAACACCGAAACGGGCAAGTCACAGGAGACCACAACCAGTGATCAAGGGTTCTACAGGATCTCGGGCTTAGCTCCAGGACGGTACAAGCTGGTGGTCGAGAAAGATGGTTACAAACAAAAGGTGTTTGATAACTTAGTGGTAAATGCGGAGGCAGTTCAAGGTTTAGATATAGCCCTCGAACCCGGTGACGTCACTGCTGTCGTAACTGTTGAGCAAGAGGCCGCGCAAACTTTAGCCACTGAAAATGCCAACGTCGATAAGGCAATCACCAACCTGGAAGTCAGACGATTGCCGCAATTTGGTCGCGACCCTTATGAGTTGACTCGTTTGACGCCGGGCGTGTTTGGTGACTTCGCGCGTGGAGGCTCCGGGGGAGCAGTCAATCTTCCGAATCAATCAGGACCAGGGGGATCCAACAGCACGATTTTTCAGACCGAGAACCAACCACAAATATCCGCCAACGGTCAACGTGTTTCCGCGAACAGCTTTCAGATTGATGGGACCAGCGTAAATAGTTTGACGTGGGGTGGCGCCGCGGTGGTAACGCCCAACCAGGAATCGGTGAAGGAAGTGCGGGTGATGGCCAACACGTACTCGGCCGAATTCGGACGAAACTCCGGCGCTCAAATTCTCACCGTTTCCCAAAATGGGACCAACAATTTTCACGGTAGTCTTTTTCTCAAGAACAACAGTCCTGGTTTGAATGCCTTTAATAAGTACGGCGGCGTTAACGGCGCTCAACCGGTACGCAACAATCAGCACTACAATCAGTTTGGCGGCAGCCTTGGTGGTCCAATTCCCCTGCCTCAGTTCGGAGAAGGCACAAATCCGGCGGTTCGTTTTCTGCGCAACAAGGCCTTCTTCTTCTTCTCGTATGAAGGTTTGCGCAGCAGCACCAGCAGCACCTCCACGGCATGGGTCGAGACTCCAGAGTTTCGTCAACTAATTCAAACCGTTCGACCAGGTACAGTCACTGCTCAGATTTTAGGGGCGGATGGCATTGTGCCGCGCGTGGTTGGTGTCATTCCCACCACATGCGCCAGCGCTAACATCAACCCGTGCCAGCAGCTTCCAGGTGGGTTAGACATTGGGTCGCCGGCCCTGAACACCGGTACTTATGTTCCTCTCGGTCAGTTGCAAGGTGGAGGTCTCGATGGTATTCCCGACATTCAATTTACCCAGATCGAGTCCCCAGGCAGAACGGACGGCAATCAGTACAATCCGCGAATAGATCTCAATCTGACACCGAATGACGCCTTAACCTTCAGTAGTTACATTTCCAGGCGCACAGCAGTCAGTAGCGACACGGCGGGCAGGAGCCGTCCGATGGGCGATGTCACCACCAAACCAACTAACTTGTTTGGCATGGTGAGCTACACCCGCATAATTTCGCCTACCACTGTGAATGAAGCCCGAGCCAGTGCTACGCGATTCTCCTTCAATGAACTGCAATCCTCCGCGCAGACAAATTTCGGTCTACCACGAGTTGAGATTGAAGCGTTGCCATTCGATCGTATTCGTTTTGGTCCACCATGGTCAGAAACCACTCCCGGCGTCTTTTCCGAGAACACTTTTGAAGTGAAGGATGTGCTCAGAAATGTGCGCGGCAATCATGCCTTGTCGTTTGGCGGCGAACTGCGGCAGGAGCAGGACAACAATAATCTGATCGGTGGTGCGCGCCCTTTGTACTCGTTCTCCGGCCTTTTTAACTTCGCCAATGGCACCCCGATCTTCTATCAAATCGACGCCGATCCAAGAAACGGCGGGCAACCCGACACTCAGCGCCACTTCCGCACGCACACTCTTGCTTTCTTCGGCCAGGACGACTGGAAATTCCGACCAAACCTCACACTGAATCTCGGCTTGCGCTGGGAATACTTTTCGCCCCTAACAGAACGGGACGGAAAGCTCAGCAATCTGCAGTTGGGCCAGGGCGCCGCTGGACTAACCGGAGCCAGCATTATCCAGCCGGACAAATTGTATCCTTCCGACTGGAACAATTTCTCACCTCGTATTGGTTTCGCCTGGAGCCCAAATAAACTACCGTTTTTGAACTACGACGTGCACGACAAGATGGTGGTTCGCGGTGGGGCTGCGATCTCTTACAATCGCCTGCCAGACGTCCTGTTTGCCAATTCACGCGCCAATCCTCCGTTCATGGCGCGCTATTCAATTTGCTGTGGCACCTCGGTCTTCGATTTCGGCTCACCATTTGTGGGCGGAGTCATACAGTATTCGACCGGGGCCAACAACACCCCTGTCAGTTTTCCTCCCAACTCACAATTGATCCTGACTTTCAACTCGTCAGGAATTCCAACCAACACCGGTGGCGGGAAACAGGTAGAGATCTG
>DATFRK010000827.1:0-4937 GCA_035263325.1 Pyrinomonadaceae bacterium
CTGGCCGTCGCAAATGGAGAAAGATGAGTCAAGTTATCACCGACGACGTGAATAGCACGATCAGCACCGCGGGCCAACGCATCCTTAATGACGCTCTTGACTCGCTGCGGTCCCATTGAACAAACAACTACTTCGCCGCCGAGTTTTTCGCGTACGCGCAACGCTTCTTCCAGGGCATAACCGTCAGACTCGCTGACTTCGAAGGAGAGATCGCCCTCCTCAATCCAGGTCTCTTCTTTGTTGATGCGCAGGATCGCGTCCTTATTCGCGACCTGTTTCATCATTACGATTATCTTCATTGTTGCTTTCTTAGAACGCGTGGCTGATCGTGAGCTTTGTACTTCGTACTTTGTCCTTTGTTTTTGAGTGCCCGGTTCGAGCGCTTAGTGCTCCCGCGTAGACCAGATAAGCTAAGTATGTGGAAGAACAAAGGACCAAGCACAAAGCACCAAGCTCTATTCCTCATACCTCTTGAACAACAACGCCGCGTTGGTGCCACCGAAGCCAAAACTGTTCGAGAGTACGTACTCAACTTCCGCGGCACGGGCCTCATTCGGAACGTAGTCCAAGTCGCAATCGGGATCAGGATTGAAATAGTTGATGGTCGGCGGCAGTACCTTGCGATGAATCGCCAGGGCCGAGAAGACCCCTTCGATTCCACCAGCAGCACCCAACAAGTGGCCGGTCATCGATTTCGTCGAACTGACGGCCAGCTTGTAAGCGTGGTCGCCAAAAGTAGCCTTGATGGCCTGTGTCTCAAACTTGTCGTTGTAGGGCGTCGACGTGCCGTGGGCATTGATATACTCAATCTGGTCTGGTTGCACGCCAGCGTCCTTGAGCGTCCGCTGCATCACACGCCTGGCGCCGGAGCCGGTTTCATCCGGCATCGTCAGGTGGAAGGCGTCCGCCGAAGTGCCGTAGCCCACGACCTCGGCGTAGATCCGAGCCCCGCGTTTCTTCGCGGTTTCCAGATCTTCCAGGATCATGATCCCGGCGCCTTCACCAATCACAAACCCATCCCGATCCCGTTCGAAGGGTCGTGACGCGTGTTGCGGATCGTCATTCCTGGTAGATAACGCCCTCATCGCCGAAAAACCTGCGACACTCATCGGTGTGATCGCCGACTCAGCGCCACCGCAAATCATGTAGTCGGCATCACCGCGTTGAATGATTTTGAAGCTGTCGCCGATGGCATGAGCACCGGCAGCGCAGGCCGTGGCCGTCGCGGAATTCGGACCTTTGGCGCCAAAGCGAATAGACACCTGGCCCGCTGCGAGATTCACAATGGCGGAAACGATAAAGAAGGGCGAGACGCGGTCCGGTCCATCATCGAGCAGTTTGGAGTGCTCTCGTTCGATGGCCCAAAAATCACCGATGCCGCTACTGATGTAGGTGCCTACGTTTTCCGAGATGTCATCCGGAAACTTACCCGTTTCGGTAAGGGGCAACCCACTATCGGCAACGGCTTCCACCGACGCTGCAATAGCGTAATGAATAAAGGCGCCCATCTTACGGGCGTCTTTCTTGGCAATAAACTTGAGCGGATCGAAGTCTTTTACTTCCGCGGCAAATTTGACGGAAAACTTCGTAGTGTCAAACTTCCTGATGGACTCCGCACCGCTGCGTCCGTTCATCAGCGAAGTCCAAGTGTCTTCGACTGTATTGCCAACCGGTGTGACGAGGCCCAGGCCCGTAATCACTACGCGACGTGTCAAGTTAAACTCCTTGGAAGAGAGTCATAAGCAAGCGGTAACAAAACTCGTTACCACTTGTTATTTATCACTCATCACTATTTCTTGTGCTGATCGATATAGTTGTAAGCGTCTCGCACGCTTTGGATCTTCTCAGCGTCTTCGTCCGGAATTTCAATACCGAACTCCTCTTCAAAGCGCATCACCAGCTCCACCGTATCCAACGAATCAGCACCGAGGTCATCAATGAAGCGCGCATTAGGCGTTACCTCATTCTCGTCGACCCCAAGTTCATCAACAATGATCTGCTTTACCTTATTCTCGATCTCTTGATCGGGCATTTCGTTTGCTCCTCTGTGAGTTTGATAATCAACTAAAAGTTTAGACAGTCAGCTTCGCGAGTGTTGTTTGCAAGCTTGCGGTATCTTCAACATTATGGCAATTCACTTCGCGACTAATCTGCCTCATAAGACCCAGTAAAACCTTACCTGGACCTACCTCAATAAATCTTTGCACGCCGCTCTGCAGCAACAACTCCATTGATTCGTGCCAACGCACCGGCGAAGACACTTGACGCAACAACGCGTCACGTACTTTGACCGGAGTGCTTTCGAGCTGAGCGTCAACGTTCGTAACGACCGGTGACATCAAATCAGACAAGCTAACTTGCTCCAGGTCGTAAGCGAGTTTCTCTTGTGCTGGTCTCATTAACGCGCAATGAAACGGGGCACTAACATTAAGTTTCACCACTCGCTTTGCGCCGGCAGTCTTGAGCAACTCCATCGCCCGTTCTACCGCCGCGCTGTTTCCCGCAATCACTATTTGATTAGCGGAGTTGATGTTTGCCGGAGAACATACTTCACCTTGACTGGACTCCGCACAAACACGCTCTACTTCACTCAACTCAGACCCGATGACGGCGGCCATGGCGCCAGTGCCGACGGGCACAGCTTCCTGCATGTAGCGTCCCCGGGCGCGCACCGTTCTAACTGCGTCTGCCAGCGACAAGCCGCCACCAGCAACCAGGGCAGAGTATTCGCCAAGACTATGCCCCGCAACAAACGTAGGCACCGGAATTCCGCTGGCCTGCATTGACCGAAACGCAGCAATGGAAACCGAAAGTATTGCCGGCTGCGTATTTTCGGTCAGTTGTAAATCTTCGGCCGTCCCTTCGAAACAGAGGCGCGACAGGGAGAAACCTAAAGCTTCATCAACCTCTTCAAACACCTCACGAGCCGTGGGGAAATTCTCAGCCAGGTCCTTTCCCATTCCTGGATATTGCGATCCTTGCCCTGGGAAGAGGAAACCGATTGCCGATTGCTGATTGTCAATTGCCGATTGTTCTTCAGCCATTCAAATCTTCTTAATAGGACCAATACGACCTACAAAATCTATCGTCAATCAAAAATCAAAATTCAAAAATCAAAAATTCCTTTACCAGCGCATCAACACACCGCCCCAGGTCGCGCCACCGCCAAATGAGGCCATCAACACAATGTCGCCCTCTTTTACCTTTCCCGCGTCGACGCATTCATCAAGAGCGATGGGTATCGAAGCAGAAGAAGTGTTGCCATGCACCGCGATGTTGGAATACACGCGCGCCTTGTCGACGTTCAAACGATCAGCTACCGCTTCAGTAATGCGCTGGTTCGCCTGGTGCGGAATAAAAATGTCTATGTCGTCCGAGGTCATGCCTGCTTTTTCCAACAGGTCACGCGAAACATCGGCCATCGAACGTACTGCCACTTTGAATAGTTCGTTGCCTTTCATCTTGAAGAAGTGATCGCCATGGGCCAATGTCTCTGCTGTGGGAGGCAAACGCGTGCCACCGCCCGGCGAGTAAAGTTGCTCTTCGTACCGACCATCTGACTTTATCCTCGCTCCGAGGATGCCGCGACCTCCATCAACCGGACCTAACACCGCCGCGCCGGCCCCATCACCAAACAACACGCAAGTCGCGCGATCCGTGTAGTCAACATACTGTGTCAGGATTTCCGCCCCGATCACCAGGACATTCCTTGCCTGTCCGGTTCTAATCATGGAATCAGCTAGCGCCAGGCCGTACAAGAAACCCGAGCAGGCGGCCACGATGTCCATTGCCGCAGCGTTATTCGCACCGAGCTCAGCCTGAATGATGCAGCCGGTTGAAGGAAGAATCTGATCTGGAGTAACAGTGGCACAAAGCAGCAGGTCGATTTCCGAAGGATCTAGACGAGCGCGTTCAATGGCCTGGCGGGCAGCTCGAACAGCAAATTGTGAGGTGTACTCTCCCGGCCCGGCTTTTCTTCGTTGCTTAATTCCGGTGCGGGTCGTGATCCACTCATCAGAAGTCTCCACCATCTTCTCGAGATCGGCATTCGTGAGAATACCTTCCGGATATGAGTGTCCAGTGCCCAGAATTCCAGCGCGTTGATTTGCCATTGATTGCCTCAGGGTATAAAGGGAGCCGTAATAGTATCCAGTAAAAAACGAAAAGCCAAATAAGATTAACGATTTAACTTCCCGAAGTTGCCGCTATCGACTGAAACGCGGTTGTTTCCGCGATGCCCCTCTCTATCCGCTCGCTTGTCCGATTTTCGGAAAATTCCTTCACGCTCCGAATCGCGTTCCGAATGGCCCGGGCGTTGGACCGTCCATGCCCGATAACAACTATTCGGCTCACCCCCAACAATGGGGCGCCGCCGTATTCGGAATAGTCGAGCCGCCGCTTAATGCTACGAAACGCGGGCTTTGCCAGTACTGCTCCCGCCTTGGTAACGGCCGTGGCAGTCAGTTCCCGTTTCAGCATGGCCAGCATCGCTTCCGTCAATCCTTCGGAAAGCTTGAGCATCACGTTGCCGGTAAAACCGTCAGTGACAATTACGTCCACTGTTCCGGAGAACACATCGCGGCCTTCTACATTGCCCACGAAGTTGATATTGCTAAGTTGGCGTAATAAGGGAAATGCTTCTTTCGTTAGCTCGTTTCCCTTAGCCTCTTCTTCGCCGATGCTCATCAAGCCAACCGACGGCCTGGTGGTTCCCAATACCGAACGTGAATATGCATCACCCATGATCGCAAACTGCGCCAGGTGATGCGGTTTACACTCTGAATTCGCGCCAACATCAAGCAGCAACACCGGCTTGCCCGACTTGGTCGGAATCATTGCCGCCAGGGCAGGTCGATCTACGCCGGGCAGCGTGCCAATTACCATCTTGGCAGTGGCCATTGCAGCACCGGTATTTCCAGCCGAAACAAAGCCATCAC
>DATFRK010000828.1:0-2810 GCA_035263325.1 Pyrinomonadaceae bacterium
CGAAATTTGTAATCACAGGCAGAAACTCGACGACGAGCACGCTTAACGAAGCATCGCCTGGTAGCCCGTATGCCTCCAGCAGCTGCACAGCTTCGTCGTTGCTCCAGACCGCCGTACCATGCTTGGTTGAGTCTTTGTTGACCCTTGTCATATCAGTTAACTTCAAAACTCTACTCAGCTTCGCGAGACTCAGTTCATCGCTCCAGTTCATGAGGTTCAGTTTTTTCAGAGTCTCGCGTTCAGACTTACTGTAACGAGCGAACCAGTTTACGTCTGTCTCACGCTCGACCTGCACCCGCCAGTCGAGGCGCCTGTTATCAAGCAGGATATTGCGAAAGTCACGATTGTCTGCCTGCTTTACCTGCGCGTACAGCAAGCACCACAGATCCGTTCGCGGTGGATCAGCGGTAACATTCTTGCCATTTGCAACCGCCACAGCGTAAGGAGCGCTGACTGTGATCTTCTTTTCATCACGGTCCACCATGCACGTCAGCTGTGGCGCCGGATGTTGCAGGCCGGTAACGCGCTGTCGTCTGCCATAGCGGCTTTGCGCAGTACACCAAACGTAGTCGTTCTCATCCGGCGTGCTGGCATCCTTGTAATGGCCAACGCGAAACTCGTAAGTGAAGAACCCGAATATTTCATCCGCGTTTTCGTGAAGCTTTGGGGGCAGCGGCAGAAGATAATGTCGATCGCTGTCTTTGGCCCTTTTCATCGGTTGCATCGCTTTCAAACCCGGCAGGTTGTTACTTGCCCCCTTCACCACAGAGCGAATGTATTCCGGGTCGATCGGTAGCGGCGGTTCTTCAGGCGCGATAAACAACTCCGGACGGTTATCACTGATGAGTTGATCAGGGGCATAAGCCAGTACTCGAGCAAAATACTCATCGTTTGGATCTTCGATGGGCTCGGCAAACTCGACCCACAGATAACGTCGCCGCGGTTGAGTCGAAGAGTATTCTTTATTCCGTTCGTACGGCGATAACGCAATGCCCGCCCCGACTATCTTCGGGATCTGTGAGGGAGGCGTAGTGATTGGCAAGGTGCAGTTTTGTTGTTCGCTGCCATCGCGCTGACCCGCGTGACCTGGTTTGAATTTCGTTTCCACTGTGTACGACACTTCGATGGTGTCAGGAAATCGCGGCTTCTCTGGCGCGTCTTTTTGTTTCAGGAGGTTCTTCGGCTCAACTGCGTCGATGAAGATCAAGCGGGTGTAATTACGCCTTGGTTCTACCAATGATTCAAAGGGCGCCGTGTGCCTTATCTCAATGTCGCCCACTTCCAGTTCCTCGCGTTCCTCCAGTTTGTCGTGAGTGAACTGCTTTGTGCGCGTGACTACGAATGCACGATCTTCCAATCCTTCCCACATCCAATCGCGATCTATCTGCACACTGAAACAACACAACCAGTGATTCATCAAATCACCTTTCGAGGAGAACGTGATTGACGAATTCTCTGGTGACAAAATGTGGCGGATCCGGTTCGAACAGCCAAACTGAACTCTTTCGCCGCGGGGCGCGGTGAGGGTCAGCCCGCTTGCTTCGAGATCCAGTTGTTTCGCGAGTCGCTCGATCATGTCAGGCGGTTTTTGTACTTCGTGTCCAAGTAAAAGACCCTTCGTAGTGCCGTCAAACAGTTGCGGCGGATCTGGTTGCAGGTAGATTCCCTGTAATCTCGGCACGGTGGGCGTGTCGAGAAAGAGATCCGTTTCGTCAAGCGATGGCGCATAGGTCAATACCTGGACAATTGGGCTGTAGCGAACGTCCAGATCGTGGTTCTCGGTATTCAGGAGTCCGTAGTATTGAGTGTTGTCTACTTTATCCTTGCAGACCGATCTCAGGGTTAGGCGCACCGTGCGCGCCGTCGGCAAAACAAGCTGGTTGAGGTTTTTGCTATTGGCCGGCAGGCCAAGATCGACAGTCAGGTCTTTGTCATTTCCAGTGCGCAATACTTTGCAGTCGCGATAGACGATCGGGATCGTCAGGGTTGCCTCGAAGTCATCCTCGTTGTTAACCGGCGCGAACAAACACTCAGTCGTGTACAGGTGAATGTAGTTCTCCTTGCCCGAGACGCTAAGGAGATTGTCCATTCTCAACGTTTGCACTTCTACGGTGACTTCAACGCGATCGACATCGGGGTCTGCGATCCCAAACGCATGGCCCGTCCGGTCGAGTTCAGGATCGTGTGACGCGTCAAATAATCGCTGAACAGGATTAGCATAGCCGCCGGTGTACTTGACCGCTGGATAACCAAGCAGCGGCCGCTTAAGTTGCAGCTGGCTTAATTGCTTTACTTCATCCTTGTTCGGTTCGAGATCTGGATTTTGCTGATCTGGAATTCGAGGTTGGGCCGGAGCCACATAACGCTTGAAACGACAATCGCCGATGTTCGGACCGGTCTCAGAGATCGACGGCGTGTCGGCGGGAATTCCACCACCGCTTAAATCTCGGAGTCGAACGCGGAATTCATAGTGACGGCCGTAACGCAGATCTACAGCTAGACCAACTGGATCATATTTCTCGAGTAGCTCGTTCCTCGCTGCACCGGTTACTCCCAGGTTAGGCTTCTTTTTGACATCTTCGTTGGTCCGGTAAATGTCTGCCGCATCTTTGTCCGGAAGCACCATGCTGTGGTCATTCCAATTGGCAAAGTACATTGGCAGCCAGTAACTCTTGTTGCTGTCCCCATCCAGTTGTGCCGGGTAAACCTGGTAAGGGAGTTCTTCCGCGAACTGTCCTAAATCGACCTGGTCGCCATTGGCTTTCACGACCAGTGATTGTTTACTGGCGACGGCGTTCAAGGAAGTCCAG
>DATFRK010000829.1:0-6324 GCA_035263325.1 Pyrinomonadaceae bacterium
CCAACGCCGACACCAACGCCGACACCAACGCCGACGCCAACGCCGACACCAGTGCAAATACTGCTGAACGAGGTCGAGGTAAACACCCCGAGTCAGATCAGTGAGCCCTGCGAATTTGCGGAAGTACGTGGTGCGCCAGGAACTAGTGTTCCTGCGAACACTTTCTTCCTGTCGGTTGATGGTGATCCAGGAAGCTTTGGCAACATCAACTACGTCGCAGACATTGGTGGAGTGGTGTTCGGTTCCAACGGAACAATCACAATCATCACCAATTCTGATGTTTGTGTGGGTCGGACATATCCGGCAGAAACAACGGTCGTCTTCTCCAATAGCTTTGCAATGGGCTTCGGGGCAGAGACGCTGATTCTGGTTACGTCAACCAACCCGGGTCTGATCTTTGAAGGACAAGACCTCGACTCGGATGACAACGGTGTGTTCGATACCGGTTTCGGGATCACAACGATCGACGGCGTGGGATGGACTGGCGATCCATCTTCAGGTGCCTTCGTCGTCTACGGAGGCGTGCCGAATCTGGGTGGTCCGCCGCTGCCGCAAGCCGATGTGCCGGATGCCGCAAGTCGTTTCGTGGGGAACAACACCCCATTGAGCCGACCTGCCTGGTACTACGGCCACATAACAACAGCCGCAGGGGATGCGGGTACGGCCTACGTAACACCGGGATCGTTCCCAGCCGGAGCGGCCCTAACACCGGGAGCGGGTAACTCACATTAGCGGTTGAGTTACTAGCGAAAACATTGATGTGTCCCTCCGTAAGTGGAGGGACACATCAACCAGACAATTTCGAATAGGAGAAGAAGGAGAAGAAACATGCAAAGAGTAAAAGTTTTACTCGCAATTGTAATGGTGTTCTCGCTGCAGTCGGTCGGGTTCGCACAGACGTTCGGTTACTCCGGTACGGACAACGATCAGGACGTCACGAACCGGCCGCAGCAGTTCTACAAAATCAACATTATTACGGGTGAGACCAAGTACCTTGGTGACTACCTCGTAGACAGGAACAACGACAACGCTTACAACGAAAGCATTGCGTCTGGCACTGGCGAACGAGTGCAAAGGGAATATGAAGGCATGGCCTCGATTGATGGCGTGCTTTATGCAGTTCCTGAATTCGCAAATCTCCAGGGCGTGGGCCAGGTATGCAATACCGGCCAGGATCCCGTCAGTGGTCTCTCGGTTGATCTGCGCATCTTTCGCTACAACGGTCCGCAACAGATCGTGCCGACTTCGGCAAACCGTCTACCTCAACCTGTTGAACTGCTCACCCCCGGCGGTGCCTCATTGGAGAATTCAGGCTCCATCATTGGCCCGCAGATTGGTGAGACCTGCATTCAGTTCGGTACCGAGTCAGCACTCGGGTACAACGCACAAGACGGCTATCTCTATTCAATCGCTAGCGACGACTTGATTCCGCTACCAAACATCAGGAGTCGCCTGTACAAGATTGACCCCACAACGGGATTGGCAGTAGCGAGTGCCGACATCACCAATCCTTGTTTCAATCCCACCACCGGAGCTCCAACCGGAGTTTGCACGTCACTCCAACCGGGTGATCCTAACCCCTACTTCGATGGTATGACCATCCTTCCCAACGGTACGGCATATGCTTCAGAAGTTCGCTTCGATGTTGACCCGCAGGCGGCTGACGCTGACACCTGTGATGCCGGAGGACTCTATCGGATCTATTTGAATACGGGATCAACTGGCGCAGCAAGTGGCAATGCATGTCCTAACAACCTCGCTGTTGGTATGGGCACTGCTTGCATTATCAAGCACCTACTGCCAGCGACTCTAACTCGCGACACCGGTTTGGCGAACCAGGCCAACGGCACGCTCTACATGCTGAATGAGCGAGGCATTATCTATCGCTTCACCGGTGTGCAGGCTTGCAACGTGGTCACGCTGAACACACTGCACACAACTGGCGCGACCGAAGGTGCTGGTGGTGGTGCCGCAGGCCAACGCATTGAAGGTTGCCGTGGTCACGTTAACACCACCACCGAATTCGAACTCGGTGCTGATTTGTCAATTGGTGGTTGCAGCGACTTTGAAGCTTTCGATGTTCCGTTGAAAGTACTGTCAACCCCATCGGTGCAAGCAGCTCCATAACTCTGGCAACAATCTCTCAAGGGGGTTCAAGCTGGATGCAGTTCGAGATGACGAGCTTAGGGCAGGCAACAGTGCATCAGAGCGGAGTGCTCATCTTCGCTCTGATGCCTGTTTCATCTTTGGATACTTTCCACGATGTGAATCCGAGTTTCACTTGATCTGACATTCGTCATCACAACAGGAAATACCTGAGTTTTCAGTTGCTTTCCGTAACTTAAATCTGAGTTTCACTTAACTTGATTGTAAGTGATCGCAAATACAGTAACGGCTTCACGAAGTAGATAACGCTTCACACACTCCAATTTGGAGATGGCCCAAATGAGACGATCTCTACCATTCGCGATCATAATGCTTGCACTGCTTGCTGCGCTGGCTTCGGGTTTCTATTTCAGCCGTCCAGTAAGAAACACCGACGCGGCAGTTGCAGCACCCTCACATAATGTTGTTCCCCCAGCGCTCCCCACTACTGGTGCGGAGCCTGCGCACATAAAAGGACCTGAGAAGACTGAGGTGACGTTGGAAGAATTTGCGGATTTCGAGTGTCCCGCATGCGGTGGTTTTTATCCGATTCTCAAAGCGATCGAAAAGGACTACGGATCTCGCGTAAGAGTGATCTTTCGCGAGTTCCCGTTATCACAGCACGTTCACGCCATGCCAGCGGCCCGGGCAGCCGAAGCCGCCGGCCTGCAGGGTAAGTTCTGGGAAATGCACGATCTTCTTTACGAGCAAAGAGACAACTGGACCAAGGCGCCCGATGTGCAAGTTGTTTTCGAACAATACGCACGCAGGCTTGGTTTGGATGTCGATCGCTTTAAGAAGGACCAGACGTCTGAAGTGGTGCAAAAGAGAATCACGCTGGATCACGTTCGTGGACGACACATGAAATTACACAGTACTCCAACGGTCTTTCTGAATGATGTGGAAATTCCCTTCGCTGAAATGAAAACGACTGAAGCTTTACGAAAGACGATTGAGCAAGCTCTGGCAACGAAAGCGCAATCGTAAGGAAAGCAAGAGTTGTATCCAATTAATCTTAAGTAATCCCGACTTACTGAAGCGCCGGCATTGCTAACGGCGATAAATAACACAAGAAGAAAACCATAGTGCGGCGGAGAACGATATGAAGCGTTTCCGACAGTATCTCAATAGGATTTTTCTGTTACTCGGCATGTGCTTCACGATCTCAGCGATCTCTTATGCGCAGCAGACTGACAACGGATCGCTCACCGGGACGGTTACTGATCCTGCTAAACAAGTAGTCCCGGGAGCAACCGTCACCGCAACCAGCCTGGGCACTGGCACCAAACGGACCGCTACCTCAAACAGTGATGGCCGGTGGACCATCGTAGCGTTGCCGCTCGGCGAATACCTGGTTAGGGCGGAAGCAGAGAACTTTAAACCAGTGCAACAGAAAACACTGGTCACCGCCAGCAATACAACCACAGTCGACTTGTCGTTAGCCCTGGTGGAGCAAAGTGCCAGCGTGATCATTGAAGACGGAGCCACCAACTCCAGCGTAAGTACCGATCAAAGCCCGGTTACGCAGTCAACCATCACGGGAAAAGCGCTGGAGAAGCTACCAGCTGCGAATCGCAGTGCTTTCAGTACGATAGCCACCGAGACCGCTGTCTCCTCCGACATCACTGATCCGCTGACCAATGGTACGGGCAATCCCGAAGCCTCCATCAACGGTAACCGGACTACGAGCATCAGCGTCAATAAAGATGGCGTCGACGCAACCAACTTAACGGGAACCGGATCGCTGACGGAAAATTTCTCGCCCGCACCGGAAACGGTCCAGGAGGTGAAGGTACTCACCAGTCTTTACGACGCGTCACTTGGTCGAAATGGTGGCGGTAACGTGCAAGTTGTAACCAGGCGCGGGCAGAATCAATTGAACGGAGTCGCCTACATCTACGGGCAAAATGAAATATTTAACGCTAATGATTTTTTCTACAACCGCGATGGAATTGATCGGCAGAAGGCTCGTCGCTGGGAAGGTGGCTTTACGGTTGGTGGTCCAATAGTAAAAGACAAGACATTCTTCTTTGGCGGCTATCAAAAGACGGATGCAAGTACTGCCTATGTTCCCACCGCGCAAAGCCTGGTCGTACTACCGGAGGCTCTGGCTTTTACCACAGAGCGCACACCCGAAGCGCTGCGGCAAGCATTTCGTAAGACGGCGGCCGGATTCGACAATCCGAATTGCATCACCACGGCAAGGATTCCCAGGACAATCAATCCCAGCCTGTTGCAGTTTTTCTGTATCGATCCTTTTGGCCCAGGATTCAAACTACTTAACCGAGCCAATCCCATTACAGGCGACTTCGTTATCCCCACGCTGCGGTCGGGTAACTACCAACCGTTGTATCTCGATCCCCGGAATACCAAGTTTGACGCCACGGCAGACCTGAATGCCTTCCCTGATAAGAACAAGATCCCGCTACTCGACTTCATTCGTGAGAGCGGCATTGGTGGCGGCATTCCCCTCGCTCGAGTGCGCAATGTATTTCCGGCGGACTTCACGCAGGACCAGTTTACAACTCGCATTGACCATGCTCTCTACCAGGGCAAGACGCAACAGAACAACCTGTCTGGGACATTTTTCTTTGCGAATTTTCCGGCCACGGAACCTTTCAGCGAAGATACGGTTGTCTCGCCGTTTCCGCTGGTCAGAAATGATCGCAATCGGATCCTCGCCATCACAGAGACGCACATTTTTGGTGCAGCATTAGTAAACGAGGCCCGCTTTGGCTACTACTACCTGGTCAATACGCGGGAGCTCGACAGTCGTGTCTTAACACCACCGCTCACAAATCAGGGGTTGGGAATTCAGAACCCGGGCGCTGTGTTTGCGCCAGGACCGGAAACCGATCGTTGCGGCCGAGTTTCAGGGCGAGGCGATATCCAGGATTTTTGGGTTTGCGCTCCCAACGATATTTTCAATCGCCGCAAACAGGTAACCCTGACATTCGCGGACAATATTACTTACTTGCCTGGCGGCAGCGGCATCCACACGCTGCGTTTTGGTGTTGAGCACAAGCGCAATTCATTTGATACGAACCTTCCGGAAGAGCAAGCCGGTGATTTTGAAAAGATGGATAACTTCAGGGAACTGTTACTGGGGTACGTCCCTGAAGCCGATACTGCATTTGGAACTTCAGAAAAGGCGTTCCGTTTCAACGACCTGAGTTTTTACGTCACCGATGATTGGAAGGTGGGCAAGAAGCTCACCCTCAATCTTGGTCTTCGCTGGGATTGGTTTGGGTGGCCCATTGAGACGAATGGTCGATTCGCGAACTTTGATCCGTCACTGTTGACCAACCCAGACGATCCGCGGCCCGGGTTTCTACTGCCGCAGAACGCCAAGCCAACCGGCTTTAATGCGATTGATGCCTCACTGCCCAGTATCAAGCGCGCAGATAACAACAACACTCTGAACGGGCAAGATCTTAATAACTTTGCGCCTCGCTTTGGCTTCGCCTTCATGCCATTTAAGAACGGCAAAACGACCATCCGTGGGGGCTATGGAATTTTCTATGATCGACCATCGGCGTCATTCATAAATACCGTCTATAAGAACTATCCCTACTTCCGCGAGATCGAACAACGGGAAGATCTTTTCAGTCCTTTCGCACTGCAATACGAGAACACCTTTTCCACGCAGAATCCGCAGACGCCATTCAGCGACTTTCTGCCTTTTAGAATCCAGTACGTGCAAGGCATCTCAGTCGCGTCACCACTCCAGTTGTTTGATAACCGGAACATGACCACCGTTATCGGCAATGTTCCTTATCACGGTGACCGCGCCGAATCATTGGAGTTCAGGGCCGTCGATCGGGATTTGAAAACACCTCTCGTTCAACAGTGGAACTTCGGCATACAACACGAGATCGGCAAGGGTTGGGTGGTTGAAGCGCGTTACGTCGGTACTCGCGGGCAACAACTCCTGTTGGCCGTCGGCTTCAATCAAGCGTACGACCTGAACGACCCCGCCACACCCGACTACATCTACGAACGTCTCAACCAGGCTTATCTGCAAAAACGAGCGACGCAACCAGGAATTCCGGCGTTGCGAAACGCGCCCACCGCACGCGAAAGAGGTTGCGGGATGGCGTTTGGCGCCTCAATTGTCGGAGGCATTTCCGTACCGGGATTTCCCTGGCCCTTAGGTCCAGCTTGTCCCGGCTTCACCAG